>CATNEU010000086.1 GCA_950097605.1 uncultured Oscillospiraceae bacterium
GCCACTTCCTGGGGCTGTTCGGCTGCAAACAGCGGCAGGCTGTTGGCGGCCAGCAGCGCCTTCGCCGCCGGATGGGAGGAATACTGTTCGGCGGAGGCCGCCAAGCGCAGCAGCCCTTCGCGGTCCCATGTCCCGAGCGTTTCGACCTGGGAAACCGATAGTTTGCCGCTCGTAAGCGTGCCTGTTTTGTCAAACACCACGGCGTCCGGCTTCTCCAGCACCTCGATATATTTGCCGCCCTTGACCAGCACGCCGTTTTTAGACTGCGCGCCGATACCCGCATAGAAGCCCAGCGGCACCGAAATCACAAGCGCGCAGGGACAGGAGGCAACCAAAAAGATCATTGCGCGGTAAAACCAGGTGCTGAAATCGCCCCACCCGATCAGCGGCGGAACCACCATCAGCAAAACGGCCAGCACAATCACAATCGGCGTGTAGATCGCGGCAAACCGCGTAATCAGCTTTTCGGCCTTGCCCTTGCGCGCGGCGGATTCCTCCACCATGTCGATGATGCGCGAGGCGGCCGAGCCGGAGAAGTCGCTTGTGACCCGAACGGTCAGCAGCGACTCGCCGTTCATCATGCCCGAGAGGACCGCCGTGCCCGGACCGGCCTCCACCGGCATGCTCTCGCCCGTCAGCGCGGAGGAATCCAGCAGCGAATGGCCCGTAAGCACGGCGCCGTCCAGCGGGATGCGCTCGAACGGATGCACCGCAATCACGCTGCCCACCGGCACTTCCCTCGCGTCCACGACCCTTTCCCCCGCTTGGCCCGGCGCCGGGTGCGGCAGCGCGCAGGCGCAGTCCTCTCCATGGGCGTGATGCTCGTGCATTTCGTGTTCATGTGCGGCGTTCCCATCGTGGCCATGGCCCGTGCAGCAGGCGTCCGTGCAGGCTTCCCCTTGGCTCGCCTCCTGTTCCGGCAACAAAAGCCGCGCCGTATCCGGCCGGATCTGCGCAAGATGCTCGATGCTGCGTCGCGACCGGCTCACGGCTTTCTCCTCCAAAATTTCGCCCAAGTTGAACAGAATCGCAACCATCGCGGCCTCTGAAAACTCTCCCAGGCAGAACGCCGCGACGACCGCAATGGTCATCAGCGTATTCTCGTCGAGCTTGCGCCGCAGCAGGGATTGAAACCCGCTGATGAATACCCTCCAGCCCGCCAGCAGGGCCGACAGCCCGAACCCAATGGCCGACCAGACCTCCGGCGCCTGCAAAACGTGTTCCAGCACAAACGAAACCGTGAACAGCGCCACCGAGGCGACCGCGATCCAAATCTCGGACGAGAAACCGCTTCCCGCTTCGGTCCCGGCTCCGTCTTCCTGGCTGGACACCCGCACGCCCTGCTCGATCGAATCCACCACCTCCTGTGCGCGCGGCAGAAACAGCGCCGCGCTGCTGTCGGTCTGTACGGTCAGCGTCTTCCCAATGAAATCCACATTGGCGGAGGCAACGCCCTCCATGCGCGCGATATGCGCCTCGATTTTGGCGGCGCAGTTTGCACAATTGAGTCCCTCCAGCGTGTATTTATGTTTCGCCATATAGATTGCCCCTTTCTTCCTGTCATTCCGCAAAAGGCCGATACCCCGTCAGCCGGCGTCCACGCCGGTCAGTCGTTCTCCTCGAGGATATGGTTGAGGCCCTGTTTAAAAATCAGCCGGACATGGTCGTCGTCCAGCGAATAGAACGAGGACTTTCCCTCGCGCCGCACGCGCACAAGGTGCGCCGCGCGCAGCAACCGCAACTGGTGGGAAATTGCCGACTGCCCCATGCCGACCACTTCGGCCAAGTCGCAAACGCAGAGTTCATCCTCCAGCAGCGCGCAGATGATGCGGATACGCGTGGTGTCTCCAAACACCTTGAAAAACTCCGCCAGAGAAAACAGCGTATCCAGGTCCGGCATGCCCCGCATCGAATGCGCAATCGAGTCGGTGTGGACACAGGTTTCCTCGCAGAAATCAATTGGAAGCTTATTGGAGTCCGTCATATTGATCTTCTCCTTTGCCTGTTTATTCAAACATATGAGCATGTGTTCATTTGTTGATTCTATTATATGCAATACGTGCGGAAAATGCAAGTGTTTTTAAAAAAAATTTTTGAATCGTCTTTTCCGCCGCCCATGCCGCTCCCTATCCGCAGTATGGACCGTTATTTCCCGATCCAACCAAGCAAAAGCAGCCGGAACGGTTGAACCCCATTCCGGCTGCTTATGTACACATATTATTTCATCTGCTCCTTCGGCTGTTTCCTATCACAACCGGATCTGCTGCACGCCCTACACGAACCGCAGCCCGCGCAGCCTTTTCTCCGCCGCTTCCAGCAAGCGCGCACGGCCGCCGCCGCCAGAGACAGAACCGCCAGCAGGATCAGAATATCTATCCACTGCATCAAACCCCTCCCGTCCGGGTCAGCGGATCAGCAGGCTGCCGAGCTGGTACACCGCAAACGCGGCCACCCAGGCAACCCCTGTCTGGTAGCAAACAACGCCCAGCGCGCTCGCCGTGCTGTTCATCTCCCGCCGCACTGCGCTCACGGCGGCGACGCATGGTGTATACAACAGCGTGAACACCAGAAACGAGAATGCGGCCAGCGGCGAGAAGATCTGTCCCAGCGCCGCGGGAAGCTCCGCCAGGCTGGCGCCGCCCAGCACCGCAAAGGTGCTGATGACCGCTTCTTTGGCCGTAAAGCCCGTGAGCAGCGCCGTGGAGGCCTGCCAGCTTCCAAAGCCCAGCGGCGCAAACACCGGCGAGAGCAGCCGGCCGATGCCCGCGAGCATGCTGTCGGCGCTCGAAGCGACCACATTGAGCCGGGTGTCGAAGGTCTGGAAAAACCAGATGATGATGGTTGCAACAAAAATGACCGTGAACGCACGGGTCAAAAAGTCCTTGGCCTTGTCCCAAAGCAGCAGGAGCACGCTTTTGGGACTTGGCAGCCGATAATTCGGCAGCTCCATCACAAATGGGACCGGCTTGCCGCGAAAAATGGTCTTTTTAAACAGCAGCCCGCTCAAAACCCCCATCAGCATGCCCAGCACATACAGCGAAATCATGACCAGCGCGCGGTAGTGCGGGAAAAACGCCATCGTGAACATACCGTAAATCGGCAGTTTGGCACTGCAGCTCATAAACGGCGTGAGCAAAATCGTCATTTTGCGGTCGCGCTCGCTCGAAAGGGTGCGCGCCGCCATAATTGCCGGAACCGAGCAGCCAAACCCAATCAACATCGGCACAAAGCTGCGTCCCGAAAGGCCGATTTTGCGCAGCAGCTTATCCATCACAAACGCCACGCGGGCCATATAGCCGCTGTCCTCCAGCAGCGAGAGGAAGAAAAACAGCACCACGATTGTTGGAATAAACGAGAGCACGCTGCCAACTCCCGCAAACACGCCGTCGATCACCAGCGAATGCACAACCGGGTTGATGCCATAGGCGGTCAATCCCTCGCTGACCCAGCCTGTCAGCAGGGTGATCCCGCCGGCGAGCAGGTCGCTCAAAAAGCTTCCCAAAACGCCGAAGGTCAGCCAGAATACGAGCATCATAATGCCAAGGAAAATGGGAATCGCGAAAACCTTGTGCGTGAGCACGCTGTCGATGCGCACGCTGCGCAGATGCTCCCTGCTTTCGCGCGGCTTGACCACACAGTCGCCGCAGAGCCTGTCGATAAACTGATAACGCATATCCGCCATCGCGGCTTTGCGGTCGGTGTCCAGCTCGTGCTCCATCTCGCACACGCTGTGCTCCACCATGTCCTTTTCGTTGTCCGAAAGCTGCAGCGCCGCAAGCATCGGGTCGTCGCCCTCCACAAGGCGCGTCGCGGCAAACCGCGCGGGCACGCCCAGCCGCTCGGCGTGGTCCTCGATCAGGTGCGCCGCCGCGTGGATCGCCCGGTGCACCGGCCCGGCGCAGAAGTCCTGCCGTTTGGGCAGCCGCCTGCGTTCCGCCACCTGAACCGCCTTGTCGATCAGCTCGTCGATGCCCTCGTTTTTGCTGGCGGAGATTGCAACCACCGGCACGCCCAGCTCCTCCGCCATCTGGGAAATTTTGATCGTGCCGCCGTTTGCGCGCACCTCGTCCATCATGTTCAGCGCAATCACCATCGGCACGTTCAGCTCGATTAGCTGCATGCTCAGATACAGGTTGCGCTCGATGTTCATTGCGTCCACGATATTGATAATCCCGTCGGGATGTTCCTTCAGAATAAAGTCCCGCGTGACAATCTCCTCGCTCGTATAGGGGGACAGCGAGTAGATGCCCGGCAGGTCCACCACCGTCGCCTCCCTGTGGCCGCGGATCAAACCATCCTTGCGCTCCACCGTGACGCCTGGGAAGTTTCCCACATGCTGGTTGGAGCCCGTAAGCTGGTTAAACAGTGTGGTCTTGCCACAGTTTTGGTTGCCGACAAGTGCAAAGACCATGCGCTATTCCCCCTTCACAACGATGTTCTTGGCGTCCTCGATCCGCAGGGTCAGTTCATAACCGCGCAGGTTCACCTCAATGGGGTCGCCCATCGGCGCCATTTTGCGCACCATCACCTCGGTGTGCGGGGTAAGTCCCATATCCAGAAGCCTGCCGCGCAGCGCGCCCTCCCCGTTCACAGCGACGATTGTAGATTTTTGGCCAATTTTGAGTTCGTTCAGCGTCATAAAGCACCTTTTCCCTTTTTGATTGATGTTGGCATAGGCTAACAGCTTATGAATATTCTATAACAATTCCGCCTGTTTTGCAAGCCGCAAATCCGCTATCCTGCATATCCGGCGGCAAAAGGCGCGCAAAAATATGCGGGATGCCGGCAAAATTGCCGATATCCCGCGTCTTCCTTTCGCTGCCACCCGCTCCGCTATTCATCCGTCAGGATTTCCCCTTGCAGGTATAAAAATGCTCTCCCTGTCAGCAACACCCGCTGGGCCTGCACTTCGCAGACCAGCCGCCCGCCGCGTGCGGAGAGCTGCTCCGCGCGCAGCTCGTCCCGTCCCAGCTTTTCCGCCCAATAGGGGGCCAGGCTGCAATGGGAGGACCCGGTAACAGGGTCCTCCTCCCGCAGCTCCGGGCAGAAGTACCGCGAGACAAAATCAGCCCGCTCCCCCTTTGCGGTTACCACAACGCCCAGCCAATCCGAAAGCTTTTGCAGTTTTTCGTAGTCCGGCCGGTACGCTTCAACCGCCCGCTGGTCCCGCAGCACCGCAATCAAATCACGGGAGGCCACCAGCTCACAGGGCTCGGTTCCCAAAAACGCCTTGCTATGCGGCGCAATGCCGATACGGTGCGGCTTGCGGTTGGGAAGCGCCATCCGATACCCGTCCCGGCAGCGCGTAACAGCAAGCGTCCCGCTCCGCGTCTCGAACGCCGCCTCCCGCCGCCCGTGCTCCAAATGGTTCATCACGACATAGGCCGCCGCCAGCGTGGCGTGCCCGCACAGGTCAATTTCCGCTTTCGGCGTAAACCAGCGCAGGCGGTAGGCGTTTCCGTCCCTATATAGAAAAGCCGTCTCGGGCAGCCGGTTTTCCGCGGCGATTTTTTGCATCAATCCCTCGTCGAGCGGACGCTCCGGCACGCAAATCCCGGCCGGGTTTCCAGAAAACAGCCCATCCGCAAAGGCGTCCACCACAAAATAGCGCATGGAAACCACCTCCTCTCTTAGCCATGCCTCTCTCAACGCGATCCGCTTGGCACGGCCATATTTTCACCATTTTACTGGGAGCCGCACAAAATGTCAACCCGCTGCAAAGCCCGCCGCACACCGCGAGGAACCGATCCTAAGAAAATCTTAAGGTTTCGGTAAGCGAATGTTAAAACCGTGCGGACCGGTCCATGCTTTAATAGACACATACTATCTGAAAGAGGTGACCCCATGGATATCTCTTTAAACCGCGCCTTGATCGCCCGGAAGGTACTCATGTTTCTCGCAGTCTGTCTGACCGCGTTGTGTATACTGGGCATCCGCGACGCGATTTCCGCCCACAGCGTTTCCTATGATCCCGCGTCCTACCGGACAAACCAAGCCACTTTAACCAACACCGCAAATGGGGCTGCCAGCCCTGAGGCGCCGCA
The DNA here is from genome assembly GCA_950097605.1 of uncultured Oscillospiraceae bacterium. Classification (GTDB taxonomy): domain Bacteria; phylum Bacillota; class Clostridia; order Oscillospirales; family Ruminococcaceae; genus CATNEU01. The sequence continues at coordinate 6,045 of CATNEU010000086.1, forward strand.
ATCGATAAGGAGTATGCAATATGACCAGAAAACGAATCACACAGGCTTTTCCGTTTCTGCTGCCTCTGCGCGTCCGGCAGAAAACCGCCTGTTTTTATCTTAAAATGCGCTTCGACGGCAACACGTATGCCGCCGGACAAACCAGCGCCCGCCTGCCCTTTCCCATCTTCTCGGCACAGACGGCCCTAATCAACCATCGCAGCGGCTTCCCGCTCGAATATCAGTACAACAAGGTGGAAAACCTCAAAATCGCCGTGGAGGCCATTGACGGTCTGGTGATCCAGCCCGGCGAGACCTTCTCGTTCTGGCAGTTGGTCCGCCGGGCCGCGCGCAAACAGGCGTATAAAGACGCGCTGACTCTATCCGACCAGACCCTGACAGCCGTGCGCGGCGGCGGGCTTTGCCAGCTCAGCGGGCTGTTGTTTTGGCTGTTTCTGCACACGCCGCTCAGCGTCACCGAGCGGCATCCGCACTCCGTGGAAGCGCTCCCCTCTCCGCCCGGTGAAATCCCGCACGGCGTGGACGCCGCTATCTATGAGGGCTGGCTGGATCTCAAAGCGACCAACCGCACCAGCGCATCCTTCCAGTTGGCCTTCCGGTTC
>CATNEU010000087.1 GCA_950097605.1 uncultured Oscillospiraceae bacterium
CAGCAGTCGCAGGTAGTGCGCCGATGGGTCGGAAGACGCGCCCCTTAACAATCCCCAACCGTACCCGAATGGGGATGCCATTAAAAGGTTCCTTGCAAGGGAGGGGCCGACTGATTAGGTTCCCCTCTTTTACAGCGAGCCTTTTTTAAGCTATGTAACCTCCCTTCTGGACCGGGGATTGTTAAGGGGGCAGGCCCGCGACCCTGCGCCGCGCTCCCCGCGACCGCTGTTTTGTCGCCTTTTGCCGCCCCATGTACGGCGTACAGTCCATTGGAGCGGAGCCGTTGGCCCTCTTGACTGAGTTTTTGCATCCTTTTTTCTCACAAAAAAGGATGGGCCGGTCGCGGCCCGAGCGACAAATGAAAAGATAGATGAATCAGTGGGTTAAAAAGAGAAAGAAAAAAGTTTTTGCATCCTTTTTGTCTGCCAAAAAGGATGGGCCTGTCGCGGCCCGAGCGACAAATGAAAAGATAGATGAATCATAAGGTTAAGAAGAGAACGAAAAAAGGATGGGCCCACAGCACGCCCGCGCGACAAATGAAAAATCAGATGAATCAATAGATAAGGAGCACCAAATCCCCCAAAAAACCAAAAGGCGCCACAGCAAAACTCCCGTTTCGCTATGGCGCCTTTCCCAAGTTTCCATCTATCGCCTTTTCCTGTCTATACAGGAAGAGGCGTTTTATTTCTCAATGATACTCGTGCCCGTCATCTCCGCCGGCTGCGGGAGTCCCAGGAGCTCCAGCATGGTCGGCGCAATGTCTGCAAGCCGTCCGCCCTCGCGCAGCTTGCAGTCGTAGCCGACGACCGTAAACGGAACCGGATTGGTGGTATGGGCCGTGAACGGCGAACCGTCCGGCTCGTACATCTGGTCGGCATTGCCGTGGTCGGCGGTGATCAGGGAAACGCCGCCTTTGACGCTGATGGCGTCCACCACCTTGCCAACGCAGGTGTCCACCGTTTCAACCGCCTTGACCGCCGCGTCAAACACACCGGTGTGTCCCACCATATCGCAGTTTGCAAAGTTCAGGATGATGACGTCGTACTGGTCGGAGGCAATGCGCCTCAGCACCTCGTCGGTCACGAGATAGGCGCTCATCTGCGGCTGCATGTCGTATGTCGCCACCTTGGGTGAATCGATCAGCGCGCGATCCTCGCCCGGATAGGTGGTTTCCACGCCGCCGTTAAAGAAGAAGGTCACATGCGCGTATTTCTCGGTCTCGGCAATCCGAAGCTGGGTCAGGCCTTTTTCCGAAATGTATTCGCCAAAGGTGTTGGTAAGCGACTGCGGTTTAAACGCCACCTGCACGCCCGGCATTGAGGCGTCGTACTGCGTCATACAGACAAAATAGAGCGGAAAATAGCCGTTCGGGCGCACAAATCCCGAGAAATCCGGGTCGACAAAGGTGCGGGTGATCTCACGGGCGCGGTCGGGCCGGAAATTGAAGAAGATCACGCTGTCGTTCGCTGCAATTTTGCCGTCGTCCGCACAAACGGTCGGAATCACAAATTCATCGGTGACATTCTCTTCATAGGAGGCTTCCATGGCCTTGACGGCGTCTTTGTTCTGGTTGCCCTCGGCGCACACCATCGCGCGGTAGGCTTTTTCCACGCGGTCCCAGCGGTTGTCGCGGTCCATTGCGTAATACCGGCCCATGACCGTTGCAATTTTGCCGACGCCGATTTCCTGCATCTTCTGTGTCAGCTCCGCAATAAAGTCGCGGCCGGAGGTGGGCGGCACGTCGCGGCCATCCATGAAGCAGTGGACAAATACTTTTTCAACGCCATACTTTTTGGCAAGCGCAAGCAGCGCATAGAGATGTCCGTTGTGGCTGTGTACGCCGCCGTCCGACACAAGCCCCATCAGATGCAGCGCCGAGGCGTTTTTCCGGCAGTTTTCCACCGCGCCCAAAAACGCAGCGTTTTCAAAGAAGTCCCCATCCGAGATCGACTTGGTGATTCGGGTGAGCTCCTGATAGACGATACGGCCCGCGCCGATGTTGGTGTGTCCCACCTCGGAATTGCCCATCTGCCCGTCCGGCAGGCCAACGTCCATACCCGAAGCGCCGATCTGTGTGGTTGGGTTTTCTTTAAAAAGACGGGTTAGGTTGGGGGTTTTGGCAAACGTAATGGCATTGCCGTTGTCCGTGTCGCGCAAACCGAAGCCGTCCATAATAATCAAAGCCAATGGTTTTCTCATGGTGTTCTGTACTCCTTTTCATTGTGCCGCTCGGTTCCACCCGAAAAGCGGCTGCTTTTTCAACAAAACATAGTGGAATATGTGGAAAACATTTTGGATTCAGCAAAGGGCGGACTGCATTGGTCCGCCCCTTGTCCATTCTCTATTGTCCTGCAGCAAGCTGTCCGGTTCCCGATTTTCTGCGACTTATTTGGAGGCGGCGTCCACAATTACGGCGAAATCCGCCGCTTTGAGCGATGCGCCGCCGATCAGTCCGCCGTCCACGTCGGGCTGCGCCACCAGCTCCGCCGCGTTGCCCGCGTTCATCGAGCCGCCGTACTGGATCGTCAGGCCGTCCGCGGTCTCCTGGTCATAGACCTTGGCAACGGTCGCACGGATCGCCGCGCACACCTCGTTCGCCTGTTCCGCCGTCGCGGTCTTGCCGGTGCCGATGGCCCAGACCGGCTCATAGGCGATGATGACGTTTTTGAGCGCTTGCTTGGAAACGCCCTGCAGCGCAATTTTGGTCTGCAGCGCAACAAGCTCCTCGGTGATGCCCTGCTCTCTGTCCTCGAGCTTCTCGCCCACGCAGACAATCGCTTTCAGGCCGGCGTTCAGCGCCGCAAGGGTCCTCTTGTTCACGGTCACGTCGGTTTCCCCGAAATACTGCCTTCTCTCCGAATGGCCGAGCACGACGTATTCCACGCCCATTTCCTTCAGCATATCGGCGGAGATTTCACCAGTGAACGCGCCGGATTTCTCGAAATGGCAGTTCTGCGCGCCCACCTTGATATTTGTGCCTGCTGTGGCCTCGAGGGCAACCTGCAGATCGACAAACGGGACGCAGATCACAACGCCGCAGCCGGCGTTTGCAACGAGGGGCTTGAGCTCCTCGATCAGAGTTTTTGCCTCGGAAGGCGTTTTATTCATTTTCCAGTTTCCCGCAATGACAGCGGAACGAAGCGCTTTATTCATATCTGTTAACTCCCTTTCCTGGGGGCGCGATCCAACACGCCTCCAAAACCGTTTCCCGGCCGCATACAAAATGCAGGGCACGGTTTACCGCCGTGCCCTGCATAGCTCTGCACCGTATCCCTGCGCACAGAGCGTGCTTTCGCCGGCCCGCTGTTTTGTCATCCAAATGCAGATGCGCAGCAGCGGTCTTTGTGGTGACCAGCACCTGCCTTACGGGCGGTTTATTACTTATCGTTGAGGCAGGCAATACCCGGCAGTTCCTTGCCCTCGAGGAACTCGAGGGACGCGCCGCCGCCCGTGGAGATGTGCGTCATCTTGTCGGCATAGCCGAGCTTGGTGACAGCCGCAACCGAGTCGCCGCCGCCGATGATCGAAATGGCGCCGCTGTCTGCAACAGCTTTGGCAACCGCAAGGGTGCCAGCCGCGAAGTTCTCAAACTCACAAACGCCCATCGGGCCGTTCCAGATTACAGTGCCCGCGTTTTTCACAGCGTCCACAAACAGCTCCACGGTCTTTTCGCCGATGTCCATACCCATCCAGCCGTCCGGGATGTTGTCGGAATCAATCTGCTTATGCTCCGCATCCGCCGCAAACGCCACGGCAATTTTATTGTCTACCGGCAGAAGGAATTTCACGCCCTTCTTGTCCGCGCTTTCCATAATCTCCTTCGCAAGTTCCACCTTGTCGTCCTCGCAGATCGAGGTGCCGATGTTGTAGCCCTTGGCTTTGAAGAAGGTGTACGCCATACCGCCGCCGACGATCAGGGTATCGACCTTGTCCAGCAGGTTTTCAATCACGCCGATTTTATCCGAAACCTTGGCGCCGCCGAGAATCGCGACAAACGGTCTCTTCGGGTTGGCAAGTGCGCCGCCCATGACTTCGATTTCCTTCTGCATCAGGTAGCCGCAGGCAGCCGGCAGATAGTCCGCAACGCCGGCGGTCGAAGCGTGCGCTCTGTGCGCCGCGCCAAACGCGTCGTTGACATACACTTCTGCGAGGGAAGCCAGCTCTTTTGCAAACGCCGGGTCGTTTTTCTTCTCTTCTTTATGGTAACGCACGTTTTCAAGCAGCATCACGTCGCCGTCTTTGAGTTCGGAAGCCAGCTTTTTGGCATCCTCTCCGATGACGTCCTTGGCCATTTTGACCTCTTTGCCGAGCAGCTCGGAAAGCCTCTTCGCAACCGGAGCCAGCGAGAACTCCGGTTCCCAGCCCTCCTTCGGGCGGCCCAGATGCGAGCAGAGGATCACTCTCGCGCCGTGGTTGACCAGATACTGGATCGTCGGCAGCGCCGCAACGATTCTCTTGTCGTTGGTGATCTCGCCATCCTTGAGCGGGACGTTGAAGTCGCAGCGCGCCAGCACTCTCTTGCCGGAAATGTCCATATCCTCGATGGATTTCTTGTTGATAGATGTCATCTTTATGCATCCTTTCGTCAGTACAAAATAGATTTTTCAAAAGCCGGTAACTCCCGGCGAATTCGCTTTTCCAGCACGGGCAGTCCCGCGCCGCGCGGGTTTGTTACGAAACATACAATCTCCAAGTAACCACTGGCACAAGAAGGGGCATGGAGAAACAAGCATAGTTTGGCGCCGGCAAGGAAAAAAGCGCGCGCATCCTTTCGGATTCGGAGCATTTTTGACGCAGCCCGGCGCCAAACTATGCCGTTTAGACCCGTTCCTGCTTGCATTGGTGGTCCCCTAGTATTCTAACCCAATGCGCCCTGTTTTTCAAGGGGCAAGCGATGGCACACCCGCTGAATTTTACGGTTATTTTCGGCGGGCTTTTTACAAAATAATCAAAATAGCCGGCAATTTTATAAATATGCGGCGTTCCCGCCGCTTTGCCCGCTCCGCGGGATTCCCCGGCTTCCTCTCCTATGCAGTCCAAATGAGAAACCGGGAGCGTCTTCAGTCCCGCTCTCCGCCCTGTTCAAGGTGTTTAAACTGCAGGTTGTATAGCTCGGCGTAGGCGCCGCCCTGTGCCAGCAGCCGCCGGTGGGTACCCTGTTCCTCGATACCCCGGTCGGTCAGCACCACAATTTCGTCGGCATTTTTGACGGTTGAAAGCCGGTGTGCGACGACGAGTGTGGTCCGGTTCCTCGTCAGCTCGTCGAGGGACTTTTGGATCAGCCCCTCGGTCACGTTGTCGAGCGCGCTGGTTGCCTCGTCGAGGATTAGGATCGGCGGATTTTTCAAAAATACCCGCGCAATCGCAATCCGCTGCTTCTGTCCGCCCGAGAGCTTCACGCCGCGCTCGCCGATATAGGTGTCGTAACCGTCGGGCAGCGAGAGGATATAGTCGTGGATGCCCGCCTTTTTCGCGGCGTCGGCGATTTCCGCGTCGGTTGCGCCCAGCCGCCCATAGGCGATGTTTTCCCGGATCGTTCCGGTAAACAAAAATACATCCTGCTGCACGATGCCCACGTTGCGCCGGACCGCCTCGCGCGAAATCTGCATGAGGTCGATCCCATCGATCAGGATGCGGCCCTCTGTGAGGTCGTAAAACCGCGGGATCAGGTGACACAGCGTTGTCTTCCCGCCGCCGGACGGCCCAACCAGCGCCGTGGTGGTCCCCTTTCGGATATGCAGGTTCAGATGGTGCAGCACCTGGGCGCCCTCGTTATATGCAAAGCTCACATCCTCAAACCGGATATCCCCTTGCAGCAGACCAACGTCCCGCTCGCCGGGTGCGGCCGGTTCGGGCGGCGTGTCCATGAGCTCCACAAATCGCTTGAAGCCCGTCATCCCCGACTGGTACTGCTCTACAAAGGCAATGAGCTTTTTAATCGGGGACAAAAACATGCCGACAAACAGCAGATAGGCCACATAGTCGCCCACGCTGATCTGTCCGTAAAACGTGAACAGGCCGCCAATCAGCATCACCACGAGGTTTAGAAAATCCGTGAAAAAGCCGGTGCCCGAGCTGAACTCCGCCATCGCGCGGTAGGCGAATTCCCGGGCTTTTTGAAACGCCTTGTTGGACGCCTGGAACTTGTCCAGTTCATGTCCGGTGTTGGTAAACGCGCGGGAAACCCGCACGCCCGAAATGGCGTTTTCAAGGTTGGCGTTGACCTCCGCGACCTCCACGCGCGTCTGGGTGAACGCACGGCTCATCTTGACACGCTTTTTGGCTGCAAAGACCACCACAAACGGCAGCGTCGCAAAGACGATCAGCGTCAGCGGCACGTTGATCGTGCAGAGCATAACAAACGAACCGATAATCATGACCGTCGAGACGAACAGGTCCTCCGGGCCGTGGTGCGCAAGCTCCGAGACATCCATCAGGTCATTGATAATTTTGGACATGATCGTGCCGGTTTTGTTCTCGTCAAAATAGGAAAACGGCAGCTTTTGCAGATGGGTGAACACATCCCGGCGCATGTCGGCCTGCATGCGCACGCCGACAACATGCCCGTAGAACTGGATGAAGTAGCTCAGTCCCATTTTGAGCAGATAGATGGCCAGCAGCGCGGCCGAC
>CATNEU010000088.1 GCA_950097605.1 uncultured Oscillospiraceae bacterium
CGAGCGCAAAAGGCGCGCGAAGGAAGCCCTCGAAAGAGTGGGCTTGGGGGATCAGCTTCATAAAAGGCCGAACCAGATGTCCGGCGGACAGATGCAGCGCGTTGCGATTGCGCGCACGCTCGTCAACAACCCGGATATCCTGCTTGCGGATGAACCCACCGGCGCATTGGATACCGAAACGAGCGTGCAGGTGATGGAGCTGCTCAAAGAGGTGGCCAAGGACCGGCTGGTGATTATGGTGACCCACAATCCCGAACTCGCAGAGCAATATGCGACCCGCACCGTGAAGCTCCGCGACGGGAAAATTACCGACGACTCGGACCCGTATGCAGTGGAGGAAACCGTGGACCCGCCGCAGCACCAGACGATGGGCAAAACCTCGATGTCGTTTCTGACGGCGCTTACGCTGAGCCTCAACAACCTGCGCACCAAAAAGGCGCGAACCATCCTGACCTCGTTCGCGGGAAGCATCGGCATCATCGGAATTGCGCTGATCTTAGCGCTTTCAAGCGGCATCAACGCCTATATTGATACGGTGCAGAAGGACACCCTGTCCACCTATCCGGTGAGCATCGAGAGCGAGAGCGTGGATATGAACGCCATGATGGCGGCCATGATGTCCCAGAACACCCAGGACGGCGTGGAACACCCGCTGGACCAGGTGTATTCCAACAACATCACCACCAGCATGCTCTCCGCCATGAGCCAGGAAACCAAGGCGAACGATTTGGGCGCATTTAAGGAATACATCGAAAGCGGGGCATCCGGCTTGCAGGCATACGCCTCTGCGATTCAATATGGGTATGACCAGGATTTGCAGGTGTACAGCGCGGACACCGAGGACGGCGTGCTGCAGCTCAACCCCAGCGAGATTATGGGCGGCGGGATGAACGGCGCGGCGGCCCATGGCAGCGCGGCCGGCATGGGCATGATGTTCCCGGGCGTATTTGAGGAGATGCTGGGCAACAGAGAACTGCTGGAATCGCAGTACGAGGTGCTGGCCGGCCGGTTCCCGGACGAAAACGCCTACAATGAGGTTGTGCTGGTGGTGGATGAAAACAACGAAATCAGCGATATGACTCTGTATACAATCGGCCTGATGGACCAGGAGGAATACCGGAAAATTGTGCAGGCGGTTTCCGCCGGGGAAACCGTGGAAAAACCGGCGCAGGCAGCTTTTACCTATGACGAGATCCTGGGAACGTCGTTTAAATTGGTGCTGAACACCGCGTATTACACAAAGGATGCGCAGACCGGCGCGTGGAAAGACATGCGCGAGGACCAGAAGTTTATGAAACAACTCGTGGACGACGCACTGCCGCTGAAAGTCGTGGGCATTCTGCGGCCGGATTCCGACGCCAGCGCCTCCTCAATCGGCGGGACGGTCGCCTATACCTCGGCGCTGACCCAGTATGTTGTCGAACAGATCGGCAGCAGCGGGATTGCAAAGGCACAGCTCGCGGATAAGGAGACCAACGTCCTCACGGGCATGCCGTTCGACGTGGACAGCTTTGTGGAGGAGCTGACGATGGACGACGTGTACCGGATGGTTGCGGAAATGTCCCCGGAGGAGCAGCAGCAGTTCCAGGCGATGTCGGCAAGTATGCCGGAGCAGGAAATTCTAAAGCTCTTTGGCGAGCAGCTCAAGGCGGACGCCGGGACGCATACGACCTATGAAGACAATCTCCGGACACTGGGCATCGTCGATCTGAACCGGCCCTCGAGAATCAACATCTATCCAACGGATTTTGAGGCCAAGGACAAAATTACAGCGCTGATTGAAGATTACAACACCAAACAGATAGAAGCCGTGCACGATGAAATGACCCTGAGCTATACCGACATTGTGGGGCTGATGATGTCTTCCATTACAACAATCATCAACATGATTAGCTATGTGCTGATCGGTTTTGTAGCCATTTCCCTTGTGGTCTCCTCAATTATGATCGGCATTATCACCTATATCTCGGTGCTCGAAAGGACCAAGGAAATCGGGATCCTGCGCAGTATCGGCGCATCCAAACGCAACATCTCCAGCATTTTCAATGCGGAGACGCTGATTGTCGGGCTTGCGGCGGGTCTTTTGGGAATCGGCATTTCCCTGCTGCTGTTGATTCCCGCCAACGCGATTATCGAGGCGCTCTCGGGCATTTCCGGCATCGCTTCGCTGCCCTGGACGGCGGCGGTTCTTCTGGTTTTAATCAGTATGGCTCTGACTTTGATTTCGGGACTGATCCCGTCTAAAAAAGCCGCCAAGAAGGATCCGGTGACTGCACTGCGAACCGAGTGATGGTTAAAGTTTTTTCTGTTTTCAGTATCACATAAAGAGAAGGGGCTTTCTGCGGAAAGCTCCTTCTCTTTATGTGTATGTGACCGGCCAAAGGGTTTGGTAGGGTTTATTCCATTGTGGTAAACAGGCCGTACTTTGTTTTAATCCGCTCGAGCTTTTCGCCTATCGGCTTTGTTAAAAGCAAGAGGAAAATGACGTTGGAAACGGCGTATTCGACCGTGAACGGCAGAGCCAGCGCAACCGACGCCAGATAGCGGGACAGCAGGAATCTGCCGTCCACCCACAACGTAGTCCAAACGTCCATCAGCATGGAGAACAGAATACCCGCCAATACGCCATAGACGATCAGAAGGAGTTTTCTGCGCTTGAGAGGACCCGCGAAAACGCCGGCAAGAAAACCGATGATTCCCCACGCGAACATCTGAAACGGCGTCCAGGGGCCCTGCCCGAAATAGAAGTTGGAGACGACGGCGGACAGCGCCCCCACCAAAAATCCGGCCTCTTTTCCCAGATAGAGCGCGGCGACCACCGTGACGGCTGTGACAGGCTTGAAGCCGGGCAGCCACGCAAACACAAAACGGCCCGCAACCGATATGGCCACCAGAATGGCGAGGATCATGAGCTCCCGGGAGGTGGCGTCCCTTCTTTCAAACCGCAGAAAGACCGGCACACAGGAGAGCGCGGCTACGGCAAGAGAAATCAGGGCGTACTGTTTATCACGAAACAGGACGGCGCCCCCTATGACCACGGCCGGTATCAACAGCAGCAGGAATATCGAAGAGACTTTTTTGCGGGCTGCGGTCTTCATGAGATCCCTCCATTTTGCTTGCACAGCGCCACCACGTCTTCACAGGTGACGGCGTTTTGATACAGGTGGCGGGAGATGCGGTTGGCAGCCGTGGTGTAAAAATTGTTGTCGGAGAAAAAGGCCGGGGGCCGGTCTGCCGAAACGATCTCCCCGTCGAAAAACAGCGCGCAGCGGTCGGCCGCTTTCGCTGCGAACTCCACGTCGTGCGTGACCATGACAACCGTGATGCCCTGTTGTTTGAGGCGGCGCAGAATCGAGAGCAGGGTTTGTTTGGAGAAGGCGTCGATCCCTTTTGTCGGTTCGTCCAGCAGCAGGATTTGCGGCTGGAGCAGCAGGATTTTGCCCAAAGCCGCCTTTTGCTGCTCGCCGCCGCTGAGGTCGTACGGGTGCTTGGCAAGGAGAGGGGTAATCTCCAACTGCGCAGCAATCCGCGCGATGTGTTGTTCGCTTTCCTGCTCGCCGTATCCCATCACGGAGCAGATTTCTTCGTAGTCCTTCCGCACGGTTTTTTCGAGGAAAACCGTTTGCGGGTTTTGCGGCAGCATGGCCAGGTTGTGCCGGTACAGGGTGTTGCCCGGGTAGCTGCCGATCTTTTTGCCGCCGATCAAAATTTTGCCGCGGTAGGCTTTGGAAAGCCCCGCCATCAAGTTCAGCATGGTGGTTTTTCCAGTGCCGTTGCCGCCCAGAACGCAGAGAACCTCCCCGCGGTATACCGAAAGCGATAGGCCGCGCAGCACGTCCGGCAGGTTTTTCTCATACCGGAACCACACGTCTTTGAGTGCAAGCGCCTTTTCGGTTGCGGGTGCGGGTGCGGCTTCCGCAAGCCGGTCGGTGCGGCGGTTGTTGAAGTGGCCGGTTAGAAAACGGCGCCCATCTTTGACGGTCAGCGGGCAGGGCGCCTCAACCGAAAGCGCCTCGAAGATGCGCACGGCACTTGGCAGGGCGGCAAACATGCGGTGGTCCGGACGGATTTCCCGCAGGCGGGCCGCTATGTTTTCAGGGCGGTCGTATACGGCGGCGGTCCCGTTTTCCAATATCAGAACACGGTCTGCAATTGGGAAAACCTCCTCAAGACGGTGTTCCACGAGCAGGATGGTCAGGCCGAGCTCTCGGTTGAGCTTTTGCAGCGTTGCGATGAACTCGGCGGCGGCAATCGGATCGAGCTGGGAAGTCGGCTCGTCCAGCAGCAACAGTTTGGGTTGCATCGCCATGACCGACGCAAGGCTGAGCATTTGCTTCTGGCCGCCGGAGAGCGCGCTGGTGTTCCGGCGGAACCACTCCTGGATGCCAAAATAGCTCGCCATCTCGGCAACGCGGCGGCGGATGACCGGCGTGGAATAGCCGAGGCTTTCCAGGCCAAACGCAAGCTCGTGCCAGACCTTGTCCGTGACCACCTGGCTCTCAGGATTTTGCTGCACAAAGCCGATTTTACAGGCGGCGTCCCGGTCGTCCATATCCTGCTGGCGGACGCCCTCGTATACGATCTCCCCGCTTTTTTCCCCGAAGGGCGCTAGCTCTCGTTTCAACAGCTTCAAAAGCGTGGACTTTCCGCAGCCGGATTCCCCGCAAAGCAGAATAAACGCGCCGCTTGGCACCTCGAACGACAGCTTGCACAGGGTATCCTGTTTGGCGCCCGGATATCGGAAACTCAGATTCTGGACACGTAATATTTCCATTGCAGGCTCTCCTTTACTTCCAGAATGAAGGGCAGCAGGACCAGCAGCCCAAACGCGGCGTATGTGAGCAGCGCGGCCGGCGTATGCCGCAGCTTGGTAATTACAGGGTAATAGGAGAAGGCGGCTGTGCCAACCAGCAGGCCCGCCAGCGTGACGCCCAGCAGCATGCCGGAGAGCAAAAGCAGCCGCTTATCAGCCGCAGTCAGCCGGTAAAGGGAAAAATGGCTGCGGCCTTTCAGGCCATAGCCGCGCGCGCGCATCGAGTCCCCGGTGTCGATTGCATTCTCGAGCGACCAGGTGATTACGGCCGACAGCACGCGCATGGCGCTGTGCAGCCGGGTGTGGTAGCTTTTTCCGCTGTAAAGTCCCATGGCCTTCTGTGCGCGCCGCACCTTTTGAGACTGCTCAATAAACAGCGGGATGAACCGCAGGGCGGCGGTGAGCACCAGCGAAAGCTTTGGAGCCCTTTTGCCGCATAAAAACAGCAGCTTTTCGCTTGTGAAGCTCTGGTGCAGGCATTTGCACCAGAGCATGACCGCGACCAGCATTGCGCCGATGGCCGCGCCATACAAAACGGCTTCCAGCGTGATGGGAATATCGTTGATATAGACAATCGGCGTAACGCCCTCTTGGGAAAACAGCGGGTTGGTGATGGCGGTCATCAAAAACAACACCAGGCAAAACGCCATGCCGCGCCAAAACTTTCGTGTAGGTTCCAAAACGGCGCAGAAGCAGATGCTGCCGACGAGAGAAAGCCCCAGCAGCACAGGATGCGTTGTGAACATCGAGAGCAGCAGGACGGACAAGAAAAACAATGCGAGCGCCGCAGGGTGGTAGGCGGCAAAGGCTTTCATGAGAATTCATCGTCCTTTCTGTTTTCAGATAGGCGGTGCAATAGTAAAGGCTGTATAAATAGAAAAGGCTGCGTTTTTCTGCTGGCAGAAAAATGCAGCCTGGCTGTTTCCTTCAGGAATGCACGCAAGTATACACTGGCGGCTTGTTCGGCATACACGTTCCCATTGCCCGGAAGTGTGTGATTGCTCGGCTGGCTATGGCAGGTATCCTGGCTGACGGCGATCGCATTGCGGAACAAAAGCGCCTTCTCGGGCGGTTCTACCGCCGGGTGGCATGCTGCTTATTGTTATTCGCCAAACACAGTAATGGCTGTTGCGCCGGATTTTCACCGGCTTCCCTTTTCACCCCGCGGCGGTATGCGCTGCGGAACACCATAGCGGCTATTTATTCATTATACCATCTTCCGGACAAATAGCAACTGGTTTTGCAGAAGCGGGCTGCGCGACCGGCAAGCGGCGGGGCGCTGAACCTACCTGACATGTGCCGGCGTGTTGAAGAAAGTTGGATCGAGGATTGGACAGACTGTAATAATTTAAGCTGGCGAATGGAAACGGTTCCGGCATCAAACGACGCCGTGCTTCCATTGTGCCGTCTATAGCCGGAAGGACTGGTGATATTGTTTCGCCCACCGCAGAATCGCTGCGTGCTTTGCAGAACCAATGTTAAGCTTAGATTAAAGTTCGCGTGCTATCCTGTCTATGCATAAAACCGAAGAAGAACGCGGATGCATGCAGTGAACGTTTTGCCGTGCGCATACGATAGTGGATTGAATTGAAATGGCGGATGCCTTTAAGCAGAACCGTGCATATCGGAGCTGTCGTTTAAACATGCGGGAAAGAATCCGCGCTTGCAAACCGGACGGACGAGGTGTATGCTGAAACACAGATATCGACACTGTACTGGATGA
>CATNEU010000089.1 GCA_950097605.1 uncultured Oscillospiraceae bacterium
ATTGTACGAACGTTTGTTATTTGCTGATCACACGCACACGAAGAATCCCATCGATCTCGCAGAGCTTCTCGTCGAGGTCATCCGGGCAGGTGCCGCAGACGTCGACAATCGTGTAAGCGTAATCGTGTCTGGATTTGTTGAGCATGTTTTCGATGTTGATGTTCTGCGCGGCAAACGCAGAGGAGATCACCGAAAGCATGTTGGGGACATTGCGGTGGATCACGCAGACGCGCACTTCGGTGCTCCGCGCCATCGAACAGGCCGGCATATTGACGGAGTTGGAGATATTTCCGTTTTCCAGGAAGTCAATCAGCTCCTTTGCGGCCATGTTCGCGCAGTTGTCCTCCGATTCAGGCGTGGACGCGCCCAGATGCGGGACCGCGATGATGCCGTTTACGCCGATCAGGTCCGCCGACGGGAAGTCGGTGACATAGCAGGAGACGGCGCCGCTTGCAACGGCCTCTTTGATATCGTCGTTGTCCACCAGGTCGCCGCGCGCGAAGTTCAAGATGCGCACGCCCACCTTCATGCTCGAAATGGACTGCTTGTTGATCAGCCCTTTGGTCTCCGGCGTGAGCGGAACGTGCACGGTGATATAGTCGCATTTTTCAAATATATCCTTGAGGCTGACCGAGTGGTGCACATGGCTTGAAAGGCCCCAGGCGGCATCCACCGAGATATACGGGTCGTAGCCATAGACCTCCATGCCCAGGTCGATGCAGGCGTTGGCAACCAGTACGCCAATCGCGCCCAAGCCGATCACGCCGAGCTTTTTGCCGAGAATTTCGGGACCGACAAACTGGCTTTTGCCCTTTTCCACCAGTTTGGCGGCGTCCGGCTTGCCCTCGAGCGTTCTGGCCCAGTTGATGCCGTCCACGATTTTTCGGGAGGAGAGCAACAGACCGGTGATCACAAGCTCCTTGACGGCGTTTGCGTTTGCGCCCGGGGTATTGAACACCACGATGCCCTCTTCGCTGCAGCGGTCGAGCGGGATGTTGTTGACGCCCGCGCCCGCGCGGGCAATGGCCTTGAGGGCGTCGCCGAACTGCATATCGTGCATCGCGGCGGAACGGACCAAAACCGCGTCGGGGTTTTGCACGTCGTCGGAATAGGTGTATTTGGATTTATCAAAATTCTCGAGTCCGATTGCGGAGATTTTATTCAGCGTTTGAATTTTGTACATATTGGGACCGCCTTTCTGTGAATACAGGCACGCGCTCAGGCGTTATCCTGCTCGAATTTCTGCATGAACGCAACAAGGGCCTTGACGCCTTCGGTCGGCATTGCGTTGTAAATCGAGGCGCGCATGCCGCCCACCGTGCGGTGGCCTTTGAGGTTGATAAAGCCGGCGGCCTCGGCCTCTTTGACGAATTTTTTATCCAGCTCGGCGTCGCCGGTTACAAACGGGATGTTCATAATCGAACGGTCCTCTTTGACGACGGTGCCTCTAAACAGCTTGGAACTGTCCAGAAAATCATAGAGCATCGCGGCTTTGGCGCGGTTGATTTCGGCCATCTTTTCCAGTCCGCCGATTTCGTTTTGAATCCACTCGAGCACCAGCTTGCAAATATAGATCGAATAGGTCGGCGGGGTGTTGTACATCGAGCCGTTGTCTGCGTGGGTCTGGTAATTGAACATGGTCGGCGTGATATCGCGCGCGTGGCCGATCAGGTCCTCGCGGATGATGACGACGGTCAGCCCGGCGGGGCCCATATTCTTCTGCGCGCCGGCATAGACCATGCCGAATTTGGATACGTCAATCGGTTCGGAGAGGATGCAGGAGGACAGGTCCGCAACCAGCGGCACGTTGCCGGTTTCCGGCAGCTTGTTAAACTTGGTGCCGTAGATGGTGTTGTTGAGGCAGATGTGGAAATAGTCCGCGTCTTTGGTGAAGGCGGCCGGGTCGAGCGCCGGAATATAGGTGAAGGTCTTGTCGGCCGAACTGGCGACGACATTGCACGCGCCGTACCGCGCGGCTTCCTGGTAGGCCTTTTTGGCCCACTGGCCGGTCAGGACGAAGTCCGCCTTGCCGGAGCCGTTCATGAGGTTGAGCGGGATCATTGCAAACTGCGAGGACGCGCCGCCCTGCAAAAACAGCACCTTATAGTTGTCGGGAATCTGCATCACCTCGCGCAGAAGGCTTTCGCAGCCCTTGATAATCTCCTCGTACACTTTGGAACGATGGGACATCTCCATAACGGACTGTCCACTGTCCCTATAGCAAAGCATCTCTTCCGCTGCTTTTTTGAGAACGGATTCCGGCAGGCAGGATGGGCCTGCGGAAAAGTTATAAACCCTTTCCATGTTCATACCTCCAAATCAATATTGCTGCAATAATAAGTGGGAAAACCGCCCCGAAGCGAAGGGCGCCGCGGCGCATCAAAAAACAGGCAAGGCTTTCACAGAAGGCCTTGTCCTGGTTTTTTTTCAGAATGCGGCCGCGTGAACGCTCTTGTCCGCTTCCATGGGCGGATAGCCGAAGAAACATCACCGGCCAGGATGGGAAAAGTGGAAAAATGCGGCTGGCTGGGCCGCCTCTATGTACATATGTATGGGCCGGGGGCGTTTCGTAAAACCTACTTCTTATTATATTTTTATTAGGAAAATAAGTCAACCACGTTGGACGCAAAATGTAGTGGAATTTGTGCGATTTTTCACAAATAAGGCGGTTTGTCCAGGCGGGGAACTGTGAATTCGGGAAAAGAGGACAGGCAGCGGGCCTTTCGGCAACAGAATGCCAGATTGTATAAGAATATTACAGGATGAGCGGAAAATGTAAGAAAGTCGTAAGAAAAACCGCTTTATTTGTAACGGATTGTCGTGTATAGTATGGACAAGGACAACAGTGCGACGCATATGCCGGCAAAACAGCCGGCCTTGCCGAAGGGCCGCAGCAGAGAGAAAAGACAGACGCGGCTTTTTCTGCAAACGGAGGAGGGGGAAATAGAATGCATAAAATGAGGTGGATAGTGACAGCCGTGTTCTCGTTGGTCTGTATCGCCTGTGTGGTGCTGGGATTTTTCCTGGCTGTGCGTGGATTGTTCCAGGTGGCGTGCTGACAGGCCGGAAGCCTGTGCACCGGAGGGGTATTTTCAATATAAAAAGAGAGAATCAAAGCAGAAAAAAGCGTCCGTCCGCAACAAAGGAGGTGTCCCCATGAGCATTTTTCAAAACAGGCGGTTTCGTGCAGGGTGCATTGCCGCCGGACTTCTCGTTTGCGCGTTGGCGGCAAGCTGGCTGCTCGGCGGCGTGAGTCCGCAGCGCGCGCCGGGCTATGCAAACTACGGCGAAGGGCATTATGAGGACGGCAGAGGCGGCCTGTATTATCTCGTGGAGGAAAACCAGACGGAGAATCTCTACTATTATAATACAAAGTCCGGCGCGCTGCGCAGCCTCTGCGAGCAACCGGACTGCCGGCATCACAACAAACAGGCGGAGAGTATCACCTGCGGCATCGAACAGAAGACGCTCGACGGCGTGTTCTACGACGGGTATTTTTACTACTTCGGCGGCGGGGAGGATGTGCAGGAAAATGCAACTTCATTGATCTACTACGAGCCGGACGATGGCCTCTACCGGACACGCCGGCCCGACGCGCCGCGGGAACCCGTATTTTTATTGGAGCAGATCAAGGACCAGTTTCAAATCGGCAAGGACTATAATTCTATAACCCTGCAATCGTTTTGCATGGTTGGCGACCGTGTGTATGTCACCCTGAACTATTGTTTTGGAAGTGTCGTGGGCATAAATGCGCATGGATCTGACCGGTATGACGAAGGCTTGGCAGGGTATCTCTGCAGCTACGACCTGCAAACAGGGGTGTTTGAAAAGCACTTTATGGTACCGGAGGAAGGCCTGTATACGATGATTACCGACGGCCAGTCCCTGTATATATCGGGCTATGAAATAGGCGCTTCAGAGGTCTACGATGGGGAAACCCTGATGCTTCCGCAGCAGAACGACCGGGAGAGGATCTACCGGTATGATCTGGATGGCGGCGTGCACGAGGAGGTATTTACATACGAATGGGCGGAGTGGATGTACGGAGGGTATTATGTATACGACGTTCCGCAATACGATCAAAGTCCACTCCTGCGCTTCAACACGATCCAAAACGGAAGGCTGTATTTTTACTGTCTTGGGTCCGGCTGGTATCTGGATTTGCAGACCGGACAGGCCACGAAATTCGAGGGGGAGACCGGTGCGCATTACGCGGTGCTGAAAGACCGTATTGTCGCGCCCCATGTCTATGACGTGACGCCCGACGTCCATGCGGATCTCTCCATTTTGGATTTGGATGGAAAGCTTCTGCGGGAACAGAAGACAGAGTATACCTTTACCGACCTGTGGTCCGTAAACGGCGGGAAAGATGTGATGGTGCGCTTTGCGGACAAGTCCTTTGAGGACTATGACGTGCGCAAGCAGATGCCCACCAAGTACCGGTATCCCAGCGAGGAAATGAACTGCGTGCGGTTTATGGGGATATTGTCCGAGGACCGGCTGCGCGGCGAGGGCGTGGCACGGGCCGCACTGCTCGAACGGGATGTAATCAGCGGCGTGGAAGGGCTGCGGGATGCCGTACAATAAACCGTGCATCCAGCGGATGATCCGGGCAGACACGCGGGAAAGAAAGAGAAAAAGAAGGAAACAGCGTCCGCCAATTAAAAAACGGATGAACGCATATGTGGGAGAAGGCATTTTGCCTTCTCCCACTGTGTTTTCTGGAAAAGCCGGAACGGCAGTTTTTGCGGCGCGTTGTGTGAAAATGGGGTTTGGTTCTGTTCGTTTGGACAAAGCTGTGCTATAATATAGGAAATTCGCGCGGATTCCGGATGCGCCTGCATGACGGGCCGCGGCGGTTGATCAGCAATCTGGAGGGAACATGATGAAAAAAGTGGCGTTTTTATTTTCCGGTCAGGGCTCTGCCTACACCGGTATGGGTAAAGAACTGTATGATGCGAATTCAAAAGCCAGGGAGATTTACGAGCAGGCCGGCGAGGCGTTTGGTTTTGACGTGGCCAAAATGTCCTTCGAGGGGACAAATGAAGAGCTGGCGCAGACCAAAATCACCCAGCCGGTGATCTATACGCTTTCGATGGCGGCGGCCGCCTGCTTTGCGGAAATCTGCGACCGGCCGTTTGGCGTTGCCGGGCATTCGCTCGGAGAATATGCCGCGCTGACCTATGCAGGCGCAATGTCGCTGCAGACCGGCTTTCAGGTGATCCGGCACCGCGCCGCAGCGATGCAGCAGGCCGCGGAACAAACCAGCGGCTGCATGTTTGCAATAGTCGGCAAGGATGCCGAGACCATCCGCGCGGCATGCGAGCAGACGCCGGGCTACGTGGTGCCGGTCAACTACAACTCCCCGGTACAGACGGTCATCGCGGGCGAAACGGCTCCCTGTGAAGCGGCGGCGGCGGCGCTGGAAGCGCAGGGCGCGCGCGCGGTGCGCCTGGGCGTCAACAGCGCGTTTCATTCCAAGCTGATGGAGAGCGCGGCCGCGCAGTTTGCAGCGGATATCCAGGGTTTTGCGTTTGCGCAGCCGGATCTGGCGTTTTACTCCAATGTGACGGGCGGCCGGGTGGAGCGGTTTGAAAGCCTGCCGGACTATCTGTCCAAACATCTGGTTTCGCCCGTGCGGTTCACCGACGAGCTGCAAGCCATGGCGGCGGACGGCGTGGAGCTGTTTTTGGAGTTCGGGCCGGGCAAAACGCTCACGGGACTTGTGAAAAAGACGCTCAAAGGCGCCAAGGCATTCCAGGTTGAAAATCTGAAGACGCTGGAAAAGGCGGCAGCGGCGCTTTCCGAATAGAGGAATACCAATCAAACGGGAAAAGGGTGGTAGAAATGACGGACAGACGGTTTGCAATTTTGGGATATCCACTTGGACACACCATGTCGCCGGTGATCCATGGGCGGCTGTTTGAGATGTCCGGGAAGCCGGGTGCATATGAAGTTTGTGAGATTGCGCCGGACGATCTGGAACAGTCCATCGGAAAGCTGAAGCAATTCGAGGGCTTCAATGTGACGATTCCGCATAAGCTCGCGATCCTCCGCTATCTGGACGGCCTGTCCGAGTCGGCGGCGCGGTACGGCGCGGTCAACACGGTCGCGTGCGGCGCGCGCTGCATCGGGCACAACACCGATGTGGACGGCTTTGTGCGTACGATTGAAAAGAGCAGCGCAAGCCTGGATTCCCGGGTGCTGCTGCTCGGCGCGGGCGGCGCGGCGCGCATGATGGCGATTGAAACCGCCAGAAACGGCGGCGTGCTGACCATTGCCGTGCGGGAAAGCGACCTGCCGGTGGCGGAAACGGTGCGGGCGGACTGCCTGCGGCAGAAGCCGGATGCCGACGTGCGGGTCACCACGCTCCCGCAGATACAGGGGGAGTTTGACCTGCTGCTGCAGGCTACGCCGGTGGGGATGTATCCGCACACCGGCGCCTGTGTTGTACCCGACGAGGTCATCC
>CATNEU010000090.1 GCA_950097605.1 uncultured Oscillospiraceae bacterium
AGTCAAATGGAGCGGAGCCGTTCGCCCCCTTAACCAGATTTTTGCTTCCTTTTTGTCTGTCAAAAAGGAAGTGCCCGTCGCGGCATGAGCGACAAACGAAAAGATAAATCGAACAAAAAGCTATGAAAAAGACTTTGCTTCCTCTTTGTCTGTCAAAAAGGAAAGGCCTGTCGCGGCATGAGCGACAAACGAGGGTTAAAGGGATATTTCCCTTTCAAAAGAGAACCGCACCGTGATTACGCCCACCACATCTCGCTGGTTTTCTCTGTAATCAGCAGCTCCTGTAGGAACGATACGGCCTTTTCCAGCCCTTCCCGGGTACTCATCAAACTGTCCTCGTGTTCGATGCTCACAGCGTGGTCATAGCCCGCCAGGCGCAGCGCGCTGATGATGTCCCGCCAGACAGATGCGCCGTTGCCGTAGCCAACGGTCCGGAAAATCCAGGACCGTGCGGATTCCTCGCCATAGTGCCGGGTGTCCAGCACGCCGTTGACAGCGGTATTGTAGCGGTCGATTTTGGTGTCCTTGGCGTGGAAATGGAAGATGGCGGGGCCGAGCGCTTTGATAACGGCTACCGGGTCCATGCCCTGCCAGAACAGGTGGCTGGGGTCGAGATTCGCACCGATGCAGTCGCCCACAGCCGCGCGCAGCCGCAGCAGGGACTCGGTGTTGTAAACGCAGAAGCCCGGATGCAGCTCAAGCGCGATTTGCGCCACGCCGTGCTGCTTGGCGAAGGCCGCCGTGCGGGTCCAATAGGGGATCAGAACCTCGTTCCACTGATAGTCCAGAATGGTTCCAAAGTCGTCGGGCCAGGGGCAGGTGACCCAGTTGGGATACTGCGACTGCGGGCAATCGCCCGGGCACCCCGAGAAGGTGTTGATCTGGCGGATGCCCAGCGCTTCCGCCAGCAGGATGGTGTTGCGGATGGTATTGTCAAAGCCGGCGGCAATTTCCGGGTTTGGATGCACGGGATTGCCGTGGCAGCTCAGTGCGGAAATGGCAAGGCCGTGCCGCTGGATCGTCTCGCGGAACGCCGCCAGCGCGTGCGGGTCCGCCAGCAGGCTTTCGGGATCCGCGTGCGCCGTTCCGGGGTAGCCGCCGCAGCCGATTTCCACCATCTGCACGCCCAGGGATTTGAGATAGCCCAGCGCTGTATCCAGCGGCTGGTCGCCCAACAGCACCGTAAATACGCCCAGTTTCATCAAAAAACAACTCCTTATTGTATAATGAAAGCTAATATATACTATTTGTGTGAAAAGTTCACGCAAATATTGCGATTTAGACCATACTACAGACTATTTGGCGTCGAAATATACCGGTTTTCCGGTGCGGGCCGATTCATAGATGGCGTCTAGAATTTGGGTAACGACAAAGGCCTGCTCTGGTTTTACCACCGGCTCTGTATCCTGCACAACCGCGTCGATCCAGCGTTTGGCCTCGAGCTCCGCCGGGTCGGTGCCCGCCGCGTCGAAGAAGGCAACGCCCTGTGCGTCCAGCCCGGGCTTCAGGATATACTGCTTGCCATACTGCACGCCGTTGATACGCAGCCCGTCGCGCATATCCGCGCCCGCTTTGGTGCCGCAGAGGGAGGTTTTCGCTTCGTCAATGTCGAGCGTGTTGAGCGCCCAACTGGATTCGAGCACGATCGTCGCGCCGTTTTCCATCACGATAAAGCCGAACGCCGCGTCTTCCACCGTGAACTGCGCAGGGTCCCAGTCGCCCCAGGCGTTGCCGGCGTTTTTCTGGTCTCCCAGCTTTTTGTAGGCAGTGCCCACGACCATGCGGGGGGTGTAATTGTCCATCATCCAGAGCGTCAGGTCGAGCGCATGGGTGCCGATGTCGATTAGCGGCCCGCCGCCCTGCTCATATTCATTTAAAAAGACACCCCATGTGGGTACGGCCCGCCGCCGCAACGCATGCGCCTTGGCATAGTAGATCTCTCCAAGATCCCCGTTTGCACAGGCCTGCTTTAAAAACCACGCATCCGGGCGGTGACGGTTTTGGTAGGCAATCGAGAGCTTTTTGCCGGTGCGCTTTGCGGCATCCAGCATGGCCGCCGCCTGCCCGGCGTCAATTGCCATGGGTTTCTCGCAGAGCACATGCCGCCCCGATTCGAGCGCGGCCACCGTGATCGGGCTGTGCGAGCGGTTGGGCGTGCAGACGTGGACCACCGAAGCGTCGGCCTCCGCGAGCAGGCGTCTGTAATCGGTGAAAACCCTGGCTTCGGGTGTACCGAACTGTTTGGCGGCATTTTGCGCGCGTTCCTCAATGATGTCGCAAAACGCAGTGATCTGCACATTGTCGAGCGCTGCAAGAGCGGGCAGATGCTTGCCAAAGGCAATGCCGCCGCATCCAATCAGCGCGACTTTCACGAGTTCTTTCATACCAGTTCCTCCTGTTCAGAGCGGCCGCCAAGGACGGTGCTGTCTGTCTGATCGCCGCATGTGGATTCCCGAATCACAAGCTTATGCGGCAGCAGCAACGTCTGGTTGGGGCTGTCAATCTCCTTGATCTTGCGCAGCAGCAGGTCCATTGCGGTATACCCGAGATCATAGCGTGGCTGCGCAACCGTTGTGATGGATGGGGTATAGAGCGAGGCGATCGAGGTGTCGTCAAACCCATAGACCGCCATATCCGGGCCGGGACGCAGGCCCCTTATCAGCAGTTGTTTGACCATGCCCACAGCAATTGAGTCCGCAATTGTGAAGACGGCGGAGGGCGGGCTGTCCAGCGCGAGCAGCGCTTCGCAAGCGCGCATGCCGGTTTGAAAACTGTAGGTGCCATATTGCAGCAGCCTGTCGTCCACCGCAAGGCTGTGTTCCTCCATGGCCTGCCGGAAACCGGCTTCCCGGTCCACTGTCGAGGGGTGCTTTTTTTCGGTTGAGACCATTGCAATCCGGCGGTGCCCCAAGGAAATCAGATGAGAAACGGCGTCGTAGGCAGCTTGCCGGTTGTCGATGCTGACTTTTGAGGTTTTGGCGCCGGTGCACTCGCAGCACTGCACGATGGGGTAGGCGGCAGCAATTTGGCTGATGGCTTCATCGTCCATTTCGTTGGAGAGAAAGACGATACCATCCGCCAGCCGGGTGGTCAAAAGGCTGATATAGCTCTGTTCGGTCTCGGGATTGGAATTGGTGATGCACACCATAATATTGAAACGGTCGAGCAGTGCACGGTCCTCCATGCCGCGAACGATTTGGGAATAGAATTGGTTGGAGATCGAGGGCAGCATAATCAGCAGCTTACGGGTTTCCGCTTTGCGCAGATTGCGCACCAGCAGGTTGGGCCGATAGGAGAGCTCCTCGATCACCTCCAGCACCCGCTGCCTTGTGGTCTCGGATACCTTATTGCTGCCGTTCATCACGCGGGAAACGGTGGCAACCGACACACCGGCGCGCTGCGCCACGTCTTTAATAGTCGTCATAGTCCGGTTCGCTCCTGTCCTGGTCGGGCTGGAGGCGTGCGCCTTCCGTCGCCGGAGCGCGCCATTCCGCCAGCGGTTTGTAAACGATTACATTATCAGTTCCATGATACTGGATTCCAAAGCGGTTTGCAAGGCATTTTTTGGGTAAATTATGACTGAATTCTCCGCAGCGCTTTTGTGCAGTTTGATTAGAAGCAAATCCCGGGGATGGATGCTTGTAACAAACTGGACGGTTCTGAATATCTGCAAAATTTCTCGAATGTTTTTTGTGCTTTTTGTTGATTTTTGTGCAGATATATAAAAAAATCACCAATTGTGCTTTCAAATCGGTCGCTATTATGCTATATTATATACAATACCGCTCCCAGAGAGTAGAATCAAAGGAGGAATCTCATTCAATGAAAAAGGTTGTTTCAACCGTGCTGGCCGCAGTACTGCTGTGCGCCGTATTTTTCACGGGCTGCAATTCCGAACAAAAAGCGGCCGAGAACCAATCGGCATTTGATACCTATCAGGCTGCCATCAAAAAGCATGACGAGCTGAAAAGCCTTTCACTCAAGATTACGAGCAAGACCGATTCGAGCGACGACGCACAGGATGCCGAGTCGGTTTCCACTTCGCTGGTTGCCAAGCCGGAGGGGGAATTCAGCAGAAGGCTCACCACCACCAAAAGCAAAACTTCGTCCGGTGAAATGGAAACCATCGAATATTTTGACGGCGAGTTCTATTTCAACAACTATGACGGGACCAAATGGGAAAAGGTAATTCCGATTCAGGACAAGATTGCCGCCACGGAAGTTTCGGCGCGCAGCCTGTATGGGGATTTCACGGTTGACAATGTGGCCAAATCCACCATGACCTCTGAAAACGGCGTCACCAAAATTACGATGAGCCTGAAATTTGAATCCACGGACGCCTGGAAGGGCAGCGTGGAACTCGAAGCGGAGATCAATGCAGACGGCTATTTGCAGAAAACCCACACCGTATCGAAGCAGGAATTCACCGATGAAGATGAAAATGGCAAAAAGTCGGTTGAAAAAGTGCAGGTGGACGTCACCTGTGAAGTCAGCGACTTTAACGGCGATGTGAAAGTGGAGGAACCGGCCTCCCTCGATAAGGAGAGCTTTAAGACCGACGCATCCAGCTCTTCCAAGTAACTGCCGGTTTATTTGAAATTGCGCCCAATTCCCCAGACAATTAGGGCCAGCAGCGCCGACAGGGCCAGGCATGCAAAAATGACCGCGTTTTTGCGGGTGCATTTTGTCGGTTTTCGATAAAGCATTGACAGATATGCGAAAGAAATATATACTAAAATGGCTGGAAACAGAAAAAACATGTCAGTTCGATGCTCCTATTTTACAGAGTGTCTTTAGGGTGAACTCCAGCATGGAAGTGGTTTTCGTATGCTGCAAGGCATCCCGGCAGATGACCAAACAGTCCTGAACCACCAGAATGGCGGCCACGGGATAAACGGAGGCGGTCAGCACCTGGTTGTATGCAAACGCGCGTGTAAAGTCCAGCCGCAGGAAATTTGCAAGGCTTCTGGTGGCGCCGCACATCGGGCAGAGCAGGCCGAACTGCCGGTAGAATACGCACCAGCTTTCCGCCTCGAAAAACGAAAGAGGCGGCACCAAAAAAAACAGAAGCGCAGCCGTATAAATAAGCAGGCGCGCCACGCGGTATTTGGACATTGCAGCAGCTCCTTTCCAGGCCTCTTGCAGAGGCTACACACAGTTTAAAATACTTTTTGAAGATTTGCAACCCATTTTCCGTTCTGCGGAGCATGCGGCTGCATATAAATAACAGGAGGTTGAACAACATGGCGAAGTTTTCGCTCAAGGGCGTCTTTGTGCCGGTAACATTTTCGTTGATCTCGGTGATCTGCGGTCTTTTGTCGGCGGTATCCGCGGCGCTTCTGTATTTCATCAGCATTCCATACGATTGGCCGGCGGTCGCAACGCTGGTTGTGGCGCTTGCCGCAATTGTCCTGGCCGTTATCGCAATCAAAAAACGCGAGAAAAAAAGGGTGATGATCATTTCGGGCGCCGTCTTGGGCCTTGCGGCAATCGTCGTTGTCGCGATGAGAGTGATACCGATTCTCATGTCCTATTATGAAAAGGGCTGGGCGGTATATTGATCTAAGTTAAGTAAGGCAAAGGGGAGAGGTGGAACATGGCTGTAGCGGCTTTGGTTCTGGGTATTCTGAGTATTGTATTGTTTTGTATTCCGTTTGTCGGCGTAGCCTGCGGCGTTGCGGCGCTGGTGCTGGGCATACTGGGTATGAAAAAAGATCCGCAGAAAAAAGGAATGTGCATCGCAGGTATTGTTTTGGGATCTGTCGGCATCGTGATTTACATATTGCTGCTGATTCTTGGTATGGCGCTGCAAAATACCACAGCTTGGCAGGAATTCTTGCAGGGAATTGAAGCCGGACTATACGATTGATTGCAAATTTGCATAAAAAAACTCCCGGGCCCCAGGGTCCGGGAGTTTTTGTGTATACAAAGCTTGCGACCAGGCCTGTAAGCCGGGTTCTGTCGTGCACAACAATCTATCTAGGCCGTGCGTCGCCGCACAGCTCAAGCCACCTTATGAGGGCCGCCGGGCCGGCGTGTGTGCCCTCGCTGCGGTGTTGCTCCGGATAGGGTTTACATGGCCGCATACTCTCATATGCGCCGGTGAGCTCTTACCTCGCCTTTCCATCCTTACCGGCCGGAAGGCCGGCGGTATCTTTCTGTTGCACTTTCCCTAAAGTCGCCTTCGGCTGCCGTTAACAGCTATCCCCGCCCTGTGGAGCCCGGACTTTCCTCATACGCGGCCTTTCGGCCTGCGCATGCTGCTGTGCAGCCTGCTCGCAAAGTGTATCACCTCGTTTTTACCGGTATCGAATCAATCGCGCAGGGTCAGTCCCTGTGCGTCGGTTCCGATGTTGCCGACCAGGATCAAAATGCCTTCCACAAAGCCCCAGATCCCCGAAATTGCCGGGCCGATGCCGCAGGCAAGCGCACCGACGGTGCCAAGCAG
>CATNEU010000091.1 GCA_950097605.1 uncultured Oscillospiraceae bacterium
GCCTTTGTTCTTGCTTCCCTTAATCTTGATCTTACGGCCAAGCTGCTCTTTGAGTGCAAGCTCCACTTCATCAAAATAGCGATCCCTTACGGCGCGGATCACCACCTTTTCGGGCTGCTCCTGGTGCATTTCCTTAACAATCCGTTCCACATCGCGCACGGTCAAATCCTCGAGAACGACCTTCTGCGCCAGAGAAATCTGCATTTCCTCTTCGGCAATTCCCAGCAGTGCACGCGCATGTCCCACGCTCAGCAACTCGTTCTCCAGCATTTCGAGCACCTCTTTGGGAAGCGCGAGCAGGCGCAGCGCATTTGCAACTACGGGTCTGGATTTTCCCACAATTCCGGCGACTTCATCCTGCGTAAGCCCATGCGTCATTGTGAGCGACCTGTAACCCTTTGCCTCTTCCACAGGGTTTAAATCCTCTCTTTGCAGGTTCTCTATCAGTGCATACTCCATGCTCTGCTCGTCGGTTACGTCTTTGATGACGACAGGCACTTCAGTCAAACCCGCCATGCGGGAAGCACGCCAACGCCGTTCTCCCGCCACAATTTGATAGGTTCCATGTGCTGTGGGCCGCACGAGCAGCGGCTGCAAAACGCCATGCTGCCGGATGGAGTCCGCCAGCTCTGCCAGCGCCTCGTCGTCAAAGTCCTTGCGTGGTTGTTTTTTATTCGGCTCTATTTCTGAAATCCGGACTGTTGAAGCGTTTTCCGCCTCCGCCTGTGCGTTGTCTGTAAAAAGCGCCTCCAGACCTTTGCCCAAGCCTCCTTTTTTTGCTGCCATTACTCCTTCACCCCTTTGCGCTTATTGATTTTGATAAATTCCTTTGCCAGCTCCTTGTATGCCTTTGCGCCGCGGGAGGACCGGTCATAATAGGCCACAGGTTGTCCATAGCTCGGTGCTTCCGAAAGCCGCACATTGCGCGGAATCACAGCTTTATATACCTTCTCCGGAAAGAATTTCTTCACCTCGTCCACAACCTGCATCGTCAGATTCAGCCGCGCATCGAACATGGTAAAAAGCACGCCTTCAATTTCGATCTTGGGATTATACAGGCGTTTCACCTGCCGAACGGTGGCAATCAACTGAGAAAGCCCCTCCAGCGCATAGTATTCACATTGAATCGGCACGAGCAGTGAATCTGAGGCCGTCAGCGCATTGAGCGTTACAAGTCCCAACGACGGTGGGCAATCAATCACGATATATTGGTAGCGATCCCGTACCTTGTCCAATTCCTTTTTTAAACGGTTGTGGCGATCGTTTAAGTCAATCAACTCGATTTCCGCCCCCGCCAGGGACATACTCGAGGGGATCAGATCCACATTCTGAAATTTTGTATGTACCACTGTCTCTTCCACATCCTGATCCCCCACCAGAAGGTCATAGGTGGAACTTGTTGTCTCCCTCTTATTGACGCCAAAACCACTTGTTGCATTCCCCTGCGGGTCAATATCCACAAGCAGTACTTTTTTTCGCTGCAAGCCCAGCTCGGCTGCCAGATTAACCGCAGTTGTAGTTTTGCCAACGCCGCCCTTCTGGTTTGCCACAGACACGATCTTTCCCATTTCGCTTCCCACACAATCTATACTCTATCATTTCTTTGCCCTGACCCTAACTGTCTTTTTGATTATAGCACACTCCCCGCAGGAGATAAAGTCCTTTCCCATGAACTTGCCTGTTTCACGTGAAACTTTTTCTGTTTTCTATCCCCTCTCCTTTGTTGTGTTTCACGTGAAACACAACAAAGGAGAGGGGGGATGGTCGATCGCCATCCCCCCTCCCCCTAAATCGGTATGGAGAAGAAACATCTATGACTACAAGAAATCTTGTATCACACAAATAATACACAAATTAGCCCACCTGGCGGCGGATACGCGGCACTTTGTTGGGGATGCGGATTGTGTACTCTATATACTCCTCACCATCCAGCCGCTGAGATTGTGCCGCAATTCCTGACTGTTTCATAATATCAATAGCCTTTTCAACCGTATTCAAAAAGATCTTTACATCCTTTACAATAAAAATACGATTGGCTCGTTTCAGTTCTTTCTTGGGTTGCAACATCTCCGCAACCAATTTATCCGTCTCCATCACATTGAGTTTGCGTGCCACAATACAATCCAGAACATCTCCCATTTTGCTGGGGTCATCAAATTTAAGAAGTGCACGCGCATGCCGTTCTGTCAAACCATTTTCGAGAATTTTATGCCGAAGATATGGAGGGATTTTAAGAAGCCGCAGTTTATTTGCAATCGTCGACTGGGCTTTTCCGAGCCGGAGGGCAGCTTCTTCCTGCGTCACGCCCCATTCTTCAATCAATCGCATAATCCCCTCCGCTTGCTCAAAAAAGGACAAGTCGTGCCGCTGGATGTTTTCCAATATAGCCAGGATTGCAGACTTCTGTTCATCTACATCCATAACAATACAGGGAACATGCTCCAGTCCAGCCTGCTTGCAAGCGCGAAAACGGCGTTCTCCCGCAATGATTTCATAATTTCCACAAGTTGTACGCCGGACAGACAGCGGCTGCAATATCCCATTGCTGCGGATGCTCTCACTGAGACCCGATAGTTCCTCCTCGTCAAACAGTTTTCGCGGTTGGTACGGATTCGGCAATATTTGATCAATATGTATAGAAAGCACCTTATTGACCGTCTTTTCTCTGTTAAAAATCGCATTCATAGCCGATGCGACACCTCCTGTTGCTTTTTTCTATCCGCTCAGCAGCACACAGCCGCCGTGTTTCTTGTTCATTCGTTGCATCCATCATAGCACACACGAAAAGAAAGTTCCACTATTTTACATCGCAAAACAACAGCAGATTCGCACCATACAATCAAAAAAAGCCCCCACTAGAGGGGCTTTTTTGCAATTTTTGCAGGCATCCGCGGGAAATTTGAGGGTGTCTGCGATATTTTTTGAATCACAACCACCGCCCGGCCGCTTCCATCCGGCAACGTGTATTTTTGTACCTTTTGCACACGACCGCCCAACATGCCAATTGCATTTCTGGCTTCGTCCAACTCCTGTTCCACCTCTTGCCCCTTCATAGCCAGAAAACATCCGCCCGGCCTTACAAATGGCAGACAATACTCGCTGAGTTCCCGCAGATGTGCAACGGCGCGCGCTGTTGCAACATCGAATTGCTCCCGCAAAGCAGTTTTTTTGCCCGCTTCCTCTGCTCTTGCATGCAGCGTATACGCCTGTACATCCAGTTTCGCACAAAGCGCATCCAAAAAACCTATGCGCTTGCGCAAACTATCCAGCAATGTGATCCGCAGATCCGGACGCAGCAGTTTGATGGGGACAGAGGGAAACCCAGCACCCGTGCCCACATCTATTATACTGGACCCTTCCGTGACTTCCACGTGCTGCAGCAGCGCCGCGCTGTCTAAAAAATGCTTGACAGCAATTCCCTGCGGATCAGTAATCGCGGTTAAATTCATCTTTTGATTCCACTCTACCAATGTGTCCGCATACAGCTCAAACCGCTGCATCTGCTGCTCGGATATTGATATCTGCATTTTTGCCGCATTTTCCGAAAATGCATCTGAAAATCCCTGCATCAGCTTTCCTCCTCAGTTATGCGCTGCCCAGCGCGTTGCCTCTGTTCCAAATAAATCAGCAAAACCGATACGTCCGCCGGACTCACGCCTGAAATCCGAGACGCCTGCCCAATGTTTAAGGGCTGCACCTTTGCCAACTTTTCACGCGCTTCCAGCCGCAACCCGCTGATCTCCGCATAATCAAGGTCTGGGGGCAATTTCTTCTGCTCCAACCTGCGCATTTCCTCCACCTGCGCTAGCTGGCGGCGGATATAACCTTCATACTTTATCTGTATCTGCGCCTGCTCCCACACCTCATTCGGCAGCACCGGCCTTGTGGGGTCAAATACAGCAAAATCAAGGTATTCCACCTGCGGCCTCTTCAAAAGCTCCGCAGCGCGTATCCCCGAGTGAAGCGGCGCCGTTCCTTTCTGTTCAAGAATCTGATTCAGCTCCGGCGACGGGGGGATTACGGTTTCCCGTAACCGCTTTTTCTCATTCTGTACAAGTTCCATCTTCCTCAGAAAACGCGCATAGCGCGCCTCTCCAATCAGCCCGACATCATAGCCAAGCGGCGTCAGTCTCTCGTCCGCGTTGTCCTGCCGCAGTACAAGCCGGTATTCACTGCGCGAGGTCATCATGCGGTAGGGATCTGATACGCCCTTGGTGACAAGATCGTCAATCAACGTGCCGATATACGAGCTCGCGCGGTCCAATACAAAGGGGGGCAGGCCGCTGATACGCCGGCTCGCGTTGATCCCCGCAACCAGACCCTGCGCGGCGGCCTCCTCATATCCCGAGGTGCCGTTGATCTGTCCGGCTCCATAGAGTCCCTGCACCTTCTTAAATTCGAGCGTGGGCAGCAGCTCCAACGGGTCGCAGCAGTCATATTCAATCGCATAGGCGTTGCGCATAATTTGAATGTTCTCAAAACCGCGTATCGTCCGCAAAAACGCCAACTGCACATCTTCCGGAAGCGAAGAGGACAAGCCCTGCAGATACATCTCCTCCGTATCCATCCCACAGGGCTCTACAAACACCTGATGCCGCGGCTTGTCCGCAAACCGCACGACTTTATCCTCGATGCTGGGACAATAGCGCGGGCCGACTCCCTCAATCCTGCCGCTGTACAGCGGAGACCTGTGCAGGTTTTTCTGTATGGTCTCATGCGTTTTCGCATTGGTATACGCGATATGGCAAACCACTTGGTTTTGCAGGTCTTCCCGGGTATCAAACGAAAATGGAACCACAGGCTCGTCGCCGGGCTGCTCTTCCAAGCAGGAGAAATCAATGCTGCGGCGGCTTGCCCGCGCGGGTGTGCCCGTTTTAAAGCGGCGCAGAGAAATCCCCAATTTTGCAAGGGAATCCGAAAGCGAGGTCGCCGCAAGCGACCCATCCGGGCCGCCGTCATAAGAGACATCCCCCACATGGATTTTACCATTTAAATACGTGCCTGTGCAGAGTATCGCCGCTTTCACAGGATACACAGCTCCCAGCTTTGTCACAACCCCGCAAACGCGCCCCTGCCCATCCGTGCGGATCTCGGTAATTTCCGCTTGTTTCACATCCAAATTTTTCTGCTGCTCCAGCGTCCGCTTCATCAGCGCGTGGTAGGCCATTCGATCCGCCTGCACACGAAGGCTGTGTACGGCCGGGCCTTTGCCTCGGTTGAGCATGCGGCTTTGCAAAAACGTGCGGTCTGCGGCTTTTCCCATTTCGCCGCCCAGTGCATCGACCTCACGCACCAGGTGCCCTTTTGCAGTACCTCCAATCGAGGGGTTGCAGGGCATATTGCCAATGCCGTCGAGCGCAATGGTGAATATGGCCGTTTTGCAACCAAGCCGGGCGCAGGCAAGCGCAGCTTCAATGCCCGCATGCCCCGCACCGATAACCGCCACATCATAGGCTTCACATCTATATTCCATCCAGGTCTTCTCCTCACTTAAATACATGGTACGGCCAAAAGCCAACCTGTCCCTATACAGCGGACAACACCTGCATCCGATGCAACAACTTTCTTGTTTGTTCGCTGCAAGCACATTCTATATTAAAACGCATTTTGCAAAAAAAATCAACCATACCTCCCTCTGCGCCGCAGAGAAAATGCATATTTATACAATCCACAGCCATGTGGAATCTTTTCTTTCCACCGTGGAAATCCAAATGCCGCAGTTCGTTGCCCATTTTGCACCGCGCGCCGCGTAAAACCCGTCGAAATATAAGACGCAAAAAGGGCCGCTCTTTTCCACAGGCTCCTTTTTCTGTCCCATAGCAGGACCGTAAAGCCCAAAAGAGCGGCCTCGTTTTTAAAATACCATTATTTTCCTACACAAAAATGAGAGAATACCTCGTCCACCACCACATCCGATACTCTCTCCCCCGTCAGCGCCAGCAGCGCATCCAGCGCCGTATCCACACAAACACCAACGGCGTCGAGTGTGCACCCGTCGCGCAGCGCGTCGCAGGCCTCCCGCAAGGCTTCTGCGGCACGCTGCGCACAGTCCAGCTGGCGCTCGTTCGCCAGCATGGCCGCCGAAGTATCCACCTCTCCTGTATGCAGTACCTGCCGGACAGCCTGGGCCAGCTCGGAGACGCCCGTGCCGCCCTTTGCGGATAGCTCGACAACCGCCGGGATAAACGCGCGTATCGTCTGCAGATCCGCCGCACGCGGCAAATCCGTTTTGTTGACAACCGCGACGCACGGCCTGCCCGCCAGCTCCGATAGAAGCTTCAAATCCGCCTCTGCAAGCGGTTGGGAGCTGTCAAACACAGCAATCACCAAAGACGCTGCCTGGATGCGTTTATACGCCCGCGCGACGCCAACACTCTCCACCGGATCGTCCGTCTCCCGCAGGCCCGCCGTGTCACTCAAACGCAAAACAAGCTCTTCAAGGCGCACC
>CATNEU010000092.1 GCA_950097605.1 uncultured Oscillospiraceae bacterium
CATCCTTGGTCAT
The DNA here is from genome assembly GCA_950097605.1 of uncultured Oscillospiraceae bacterium. Classification (GTDB taxonomy): domain Bacteria; phylum Bacillota; class Clostridia; order Oscillospirales; family Ruminococcaceae; genus CATNEU01. The sequence continues at coordinate 14 of CATNEU010000092.1, forward strand.
CTTGATGTCTTTGCCCTTCGGTGCAGCGGTCTGTTCCTGATGCTCACCGATGACGTTTATAAAGAAACGCGGGCTTTCAGCATTCACGGTGTTTTTCACCGTATAATAGAGCTTGCCGCCCTCTGCGGGGAGATCCAGACCGGTGATGACAAACGTGCCGGTTGACGTTACATTGTAAACGTTCAGCGGCTCGGTTGCATCAAGCGAGTCATACAGGCGCACTTCCTGACCAGCCGTCAGGTTTGCAAAGGTGATCGTGTCGTCCGCACCTTCGTTGTTAATGGCCTTGACATTGTGCATAAACGCCGGGGTCGTTTGGATATCCTTCGGATACAGCGGGTCTTTGTAGAGCTGGAATTCGTAAATACGGATGCCGCCCCACGCGGAGCTGCCGGAGCGCGTGATGTCGAGTTTGAAATGCTGTGCGGTGTAGGGCTTATCCAACACCTGATCGGTTACAGGCTCGCCGTCGGCATATGGGAATCTCTTGGAATCAATGACTTCAAACGTCTTGCCGCCGTCATAAGAAACCTGAATCGAGAAGGCCTCCGTGTTCATGTTGTGGGCCTCACCGCCGGATTCCGCGTGATCGATGTGGTATCTCTGCACGGTTCTTTCCTGCTCGAGGTCAACAATCAGCCAGCCGCTGCCGGCATTGGTGTGACACCATTTACTGTTGTTGCCGTTGACGCCGTCCACTGCTTTGATAGCCGGCTCGGCAGTGTTTTCGCCGCTGCAGGTAACCGGTTTGTTCAAGCAGTAGTTCTCGTAAACCGTGTTGTCAATGCCTTCGGTCTCGCCTGCCTGCATCGCCCAGTTGAAGGTGATTTTGGCTGGCGTGCCTCTGACAGTGGATTTGCTGACCGGAACGATTTCAAAGTCGAACGAGGTCTCGCTGCCGTCTCTGGTAAACGGAGCAATATAGAAGACCTTGTTCGGCGTGCCGCCCAGCAGCGTTTTGCTGCCATCGGCTGCAACGCGGTAGATCTCATAGAAATACGCCTGGTCGTCGTCGAGCTTGTCCCAAGCCAGACGGACTTCCGCCTCGTCCGCACCGCGGTTCATCACTTCGTCGAAGTGGAAGTTCTGCACGGCGGGCAGTTTGTAGTCCTGCTGCTGCTGGGTGTTGATCGCGATCTGTCCGAAGTTGATCGAGTAATCGGCGATATCCGCGTCGCTCATCACCTTGGCGCCAACCGCAAAGATGGTCTTGCCGCGATACTCTTCGCCCAGCGTGAACTCCGTGGTGGTCCACTCGCCCGGCGTGCCTTCGTCGAGGTCAAAGTATGTAAAGTTCGATTCGTCATAGGAAGCGTCCGCCATGCTGTTGGCAATGCCGAGGCCAATCTGCACTTTGGAGCCCGCAACCGGGACTTTGTAGGTCATCGAGACCCGGAGGTCCTGATCCACCTTCAAATCGGTGCTGTAGAGCTTAATTCTGTTGTCCTTGCCGGCTTCGAGGTCGCCCTGGAGCTTAACCGAGCAGCCGCCGTTGTAAGCGTCCTGGAAATCATATTCCGCTTTGAGCTTCTGGGAAGCCTCGGAATCGATGACCCAAGTCCAGGTCGGCATCGGCTCCTGCAGCGAACGGTAGTTCCAGTCCTTATCGCGCACGAGGGTGCCCTCGTCGAAATACTTGTGGCCCTGGCCTGCGTTGAAGTTCGAAACAAACGGCAGGTCGTTGTTCGGGGTTCTGTCCGCCACGTACTGCGCGACGCCCTTCCACTGGTGCTCGTTCGTCTTCACGCGCGGGTCTTCGGATTTACCAACCCAGAACAGTCTGTCCTGATAATAGAAGTCCTCGCCGTTTTTGGACTTGGAGTGGGTGGAGTTCGGTGCGAAGAACGCAACCGACGTCATCATCTTGCCGTTTTCATCACAGATGCTCGGCACGCTGAAACCGGTATCAATGCCGCGCTGCTGCACCTCGAGCGCCGGATAGACGTCATATGGGCTTCTTCCCAGCTCCCGAGCGCGATTCGCCGCATTCCTGACGGTCTGGTTGCCCCAGCCGTAGTTGATAAAGAAGTGGTCGGAAGTCTTCTGGAATTTGCCCTGTGCTTCATCCCAGTAGGAGAAGTACCAGTCGTTCGAGCTGTCCAGCACGCTGCCACATCCGCCGCCGCTGTTGCCCTGCGCGCCGTACCAACTGTTGCAGCCCTGAAGCTCATCGTTGATATAGGCCATGACATCTCTGACGCGGATCGCCGCTGCCTGCTGGTTACCGCTCAATACGGATTCCTGGTTCCAGAAATAGCCGTCGAAGCCCAGCGTCTTGGCCAGCTCCACCATCTTTTTCGCATACGGGTATTCGCCGTTTGCATCCTTGGTAATGACCTTTTCAAGGTCCGGGCTGTACTTCGCCCACGGCCAGCCGAGCGTTGCCGTGATCGGAACGCCGTTTGCATGCGCCGCGTCGATCATGTCGGAAGACGGCAGGATAAACGGGTTGGTCTCGCCCGGTTTCTCGACGCCGCTGCCCCAATAGGTGAACTCGTCGATGTACTGGTAGTACGAGAACGCATAAACACCGAACAGATCGCCGCCCTGCGGGTTGAGCGTTGCGCCCGCGGAGCTTGCAAGGCCGCAGTTGAGTGCGCTTGCTTCGAGCGTTGCAGTCGGATTCATGAGCGGGCCCTGGGACCTGTCCCTAAGCGGAATGGTACCCTGGTTGTACAAGAGATCCGCGTCACCTGTAGGTTCCCAGTTCCAGAGGGAATCCGAGCCGAAACCTTGGAGCAAAGGTTTCAGGGAGTCCTTCGACTGGTAGTTGTCGTTGGTGGTTGCGTTTGCCTTTGGAAACAGGTTTTGCGCCGGCAGCATGCTGACCGTAAGGGCAGCGACACAAGCCGTCGCAACCACCCGTTTCAAAGCGGTGCGAAGCTTTTGTTTGTGTGACATTTTCATCCTCCTCTTTCGTTTCAGAAAAAATTCATAAAACGTAATAAATTGCCCATAAAATTGCCACGATGGAGAATTTGTATAGAGCAATACACCTAAATGTACTCATATTATAACAAATTGGATATGTACATTCAAGAAAATATGCTGTAATTATGTCCATTTTAACCGCCCATCTTTTCCAGAAACATTTGTCTATCTTGTACACATTCGATCTGCTTTTTATAAGTTACTGGATAAATTTATATTTTATGTACAGCTTGTTATAACACGAACGCCGCATTTGGGCCTCTATTCGGACATATATTATTCATATATTTACAGTTATTGTTTTGCACCGCCGTGCGCAGCCCTCTGCACTCGGAATTTTTTTGTCCGGATCTGTCCTTTCATGGTTCGTAACCGTCGGCCTGTGTCAGTTCATGTATAAACATAGTTTACGGCGTCGAACCCGCAAATGCGCGACATTGGCCGCCCTTCCAAACTAAAAAAAGCCCTTTGTGCAATCACAAAGAGCTTTCAAATCATCAGTTGTAGCCGTTCGGGGCGCACTGTCCAAACAGGCTGTGCACATTCTCCCGCAAACCCGCAAACTGCTGCTCCTCCAGGTCGGGGGAGCGCCGCAGAATATCCTGTGCCTCCGACTGCGCCTCGGCAAGCAACGCGGTGTCTTCCAGCATGTCTGCGATTTTTAAAGCCGGCAGGCCGTGTTGCTTGGACCCAAAAAAGTCGCCGGGGCCGCGCAGCCGGAGGTCCTCTTTTGCAATTAAAAAACCGTCTCCCGTCGCGCACATCACCTGGCATCGTCTTTTTGCCTGCGGATTCCGGGCGTCGGTGACCAGGATACAGACGCTTTCATAATTTCCCCGGCCCACGCGGCCCCTAAGCTGGTGCAATTGGGACAGTCCGAACCGTTCGGCGTTTTCAATGACCATGGCGGCCGCATTGGGTACGTCCACGCCCACCTCAATCACCGTCGTGGCAACGAGCAGGTCGATTTCTCCGGCGCTGAAGGCGCGCATAACCGCTTCTTTCTCGGAAGACGCAAGCCTGCCGTGCAATATGCCGATCCGGTATCCCGCCAGATACCGCCCGGCAACCTCCGCGGCATATTTCTCCGCGCTGGCCAGCTCGGAAACGCCCTCCTCCACCAGCGGGCAGACGACATACGCCTGTCTGCCCTGCTCGAGAAACGACCGGATAAAGCGGAACATCCGCTCTCTCTTATCGCTGCCAACCGCGTAGGTCTTGACCTGCCGCCGTCCGGGCGGCAGCTCGTCGATCACGGATACGTCCAAATCGCCATAGAGAATCAGGGCCAGCGTGCGCGGGATCGGCGTCGCGCTCATCACAAGCACGTGCGGATTGCCGCCCTTCCCCGCGAGCGCTGCGCGCTGCGCCACGCCGAACCGGTGCTGTTCGTCGGTCACAACCAGCCCGAGCGACCCGAACACCGTATCCTGCTGGACCAGCGCGTGCGTGCCGACCAACACATCGAGTTCCCCCTGCGCCGCCTGCCGCCGCACGTTTTTTTTCTGTGCGGCGGTCATCGAGCCCGTCAGCAGGCCAACGCGGACACCGCAGGAGGCGAGCAGCTTTTCAAATGTGTGGTAATGCTGCTCCGCAAGAATTTCCGTGGGCGCCATCACGGCGCTTTGGAACCCGTTTTTCGCGGCGGTATAGCACAGCGCCGCCGCAACAACCGTCTTGCCGGAACCAACGTCGCCCTGCACCAGACGGTTCATCGGCACGCCGCGGCCCAGGTCCGCACACCCCTGCTCGATGGCGCGCAATTGAGCGCCTGTCGGCGTAAAGGGCAGACCCGCAAAAAAAGCGTCGAGCGGCGTGCGCGGCATCGTGCAGGCGGTCTGTTTGCGGCAGCGGCCTTTCAGCAGAAACAGGCCGAGCTGCAATGTCAGCAGCTCCTCAAAAATCAGCCGCTTACGCGCCGCTTCCAGCGCGTTCTCATTTTCCGGGAAATGAATGTTGTGCAGCGCAAACGAGAGGTGGCAGAGCCCATGGGAGGCGCGCAGCGCATCCGGCAGCGGGTCGTACATCGAGTCCGATACCTTTTCGACAATTTGCGCCACATTGGAGGCCACCATCTTGGAGGTCAGGCCTTCGGTTAGCCGGTAAACCGGCTGCATCGGCAACAGCCGGTCCGCCTTTTGATACTGCGGGGAGAGCATCTGGTACCTGCCGCCGCCACGGGAGGCCTTGCCGTAAAACACATAGTCCTCCCCTTCGATCAGCGCGTCGAACGCATAGGCGTTTCCAAAAAAGACCACCTCAAAATTGGTAAAGCCATCGCTTGCCGCCGCCTTATAGAGCATCCGCCCGCCGCTGACCCGCTGTGCGGCTCCCTTGCGCAGGACTGTGGCCCGCACGGCGCCGGGTTCGGTTTCCGACAGTGCAAAAATCCGCACCGTGTCCGCAAAGTTGACATAGGAGCGCGGGTAATGGGTCAGCAGATCCCGCACCGTCTCAATCCCCAGCTTATGGTAGAGCTCCGCACGTTTGGGGCCCACCCCTTTCAAAAACTGAATGTCCTGCTCAAAACCCCGCATGGCGCTCCCTCCTCTCCGTCTGCCGCACGCTGCGGCCGCAGTAAAAAACTGCGCGGCGGCAACATGCCGGCGCGCAGCCCGTCATCAAAAAATTGCGGCGGCCTATTCCACCGAAAGAATGTAGTAATAAACCGGCTGCCCGCCGTTGATCAGCGTAATTTCAATATCCTCGCTGAGCTTCTGGCGCAGCGTCTCCCGCACCTGCTCGGCCTCGGTCTCGGTGATCTCCTCGCCATAGAGCAGCGTGACAAACTGCGAGTCCCGTCCCACCAGGGAACGCACGAGCTTGACGCAGGCCTTGGTGAGGTCTTTCTCCGTAAAACTCAGGTGGTTGTTTTCCAGCGCCAGAATCTCCCCCTGCTTGATCTTGTGGCCCTCATAGTCCGAGTCGCGCGCGGCAAATGTCAGCATGCCGGTTGCAACGTGGTCCGCAGCCTTGACCATCGCAAGCTGGTTGGCCTCTACGTCGCGCTCCGCGTCGAATGCCAGCAGCGCCGAAATCCCCTGGGGGATTGTGCGGGTCGGCAGCACGCAGACGCGGCGGTCCGCAAGCGGAATCACCTGCTCGGCAGCCATGATGATATTTTTGTTATTGGGCAGCACAAACACCGTTTTTGCGGGAACGGCATGCACGGCGCGCAAAATGTCCTCGGTGCTCGGGTTCATGGTCTGCCCGCCGCTGACAATCTGGTTCGCGCCCAGGTCGGTGAACAGCGACTGCACGCCTTCGCCGGCGGCGACCGCCACGAAGCCGTATTCCACCGTGTTGTCCACCGGCACATATGGTTCCCGGCTTTCTTTGGCCGCACGGTTTTCCGCGGCCTTGGTCGCATGCTGGTGGCGCATGTTCTCAATTTTCATATTGGAGAGCTGACCG
>CATNEU010000093.1 GCA_950097605.1 uncultured Oscillospiraceae bacterium
CTTGAGCTGCGAAACCAGGTTGGACAGCATGCCGCCCGGCACCTGGTAGAGCAGCGTGTTGGCATCCACGCCCAGAACCTTCGGATTGATCAGGCCCTCGGCCAGATATTTCTCGCGCAGCTTGGCAAAGTGCGCGCGCACCACATCGAGCTTGTTCAGGTCGAGTCCGGTGTCGTACGGCGTGCTCTGCAACGCCGCCACCATTGATTCGGTGGCCGGATGGGAGGTGCCCATCGCAAGCGGCGACATGGCGGTGTCGATGATGTCCACGCCGGCTTCGATTGCCTTGAGGTGGGCCATCGAAGCGAGACCGGAGGTATAATGCGAATGGAACTGCACCGGAATCTTCACCGACTCCTTAAGCGCTTTGACAAGGTCATACGCGACATACGGCGTCACAAGCCCCGCCATATCCTTAATGCAGATCGAGTCCGCGCCTGCGTTTTCGAGCTGCTTCGCATAGCCGACAAAGTACTCGATGTTGTGGACCGGGCTGGTTGTATACGAGAGCACGCCCTGCAAATGCGCGCCTTCTTTTTTGGTTGCTTTGATCGCGGTTTCGAGGTTGCGGATATCGTTGAGCGCGTCGAAGATGCGCAGAATGTCAATGCCGTTTGCAACGCTGCGCTGCACAAAGTATTCCACCACGTCGTCCGCATAATGGCGGTAACCGAGCATATTCTGGCCCCGGAAAAGCATCTGCAGCTTGGTGTTGGGCATCTTGCTTTTAATCACACGCAGGCGCTCCCACGGGTCTTCATCCAAAAAGCGTAGGCAAGCGTCATAGGTAGCGCCGCCCCAGGCCTCCACCGAATAGTAGCCAACCTGGTCCATCGCCTCGAGAATCGGCAGCATGTCTGCAAGAGACATGCGGGTCGCGAGCAGCGACTGGTGCGCGTCGCGCAGGACGGTTTCGGTAATTTTGATCTTTGCCATGTAGGCACCCCCTTTTTCCGATACTATTGAATGGACACAAGCAGATCGTTGGAATTGACGTTGTCGCCCTTGTTCACATGGATACCCGCGACCTTGCCGGCCGCCGGCGCCACAATGTCGTTTTCCATCTTCATAGCCTCAAGCACCATCAGCACGTCGCCCTCTTTGACGGCGTCGCCGGCCTTGACCTTGATGTCCATAATGGTACCGGGCATCGGCGCGTTCACTTTGGTGGCGCCTGCCGCGGCGGCCGGGGCCGCCGCGGGCGCCGCTTTGGGGGCCGGAGCCGCCGCCGGGGTGGCCGGGGCCGCAGGTGCAATCGAAGGAGCTCCGCCGTCCAATTCGTCCACAGAAACGTCATATGCTTTGCCATTGACCGTTATATGAAATCTTTTCACTTTTAAATCCTCCCAGATACAGCGGCCAAACCGCCGATTTCAGAATTCTATCGTCCGCGTACCGGGCAAAGCCGCGAAGCCTGCCCGGCACGCAATCCACACACTCTTTTACAGCGGCATGTTGCCGTGCTTTTTGGGCAGGTTAGACACACGCTTACCCGCCAGCATATCCAGCGCCGCGATCAGCGCCGCGCGGGTGCCGGCCGGGTCGATCACATCGTCGATATGGCCGCCGGTCGCCGCCTCATACGGGGAGGCGATGGTTTCCACATATTGCTGCACCAGCTTCTCGCGGTCCGCGGCAAGGTCCTTGGAACCGGCAAGCCGCTCATCCCAGAGGAACGTTGCCGCTGCAACAGGCTCCATCGCGCTGATGACGGCGGAGGGCCAGGCGACCGTCACGTCGGCGTTCGCATTCCGGCCTGCCATCGCAATGTATGCCGGGCCAATCGCGTTGCCGGTGACAACCGCCACCTTCGGACAGGTTGCCTCGGCATAGGCGTGGGCGAGCTTGGCCGCCTCGCGCACGCTGCCCGCGAGCTCGTCCGCAGCGGAGGGCACAAAGCCCTGGGTGTCGACAAACGTCACGACCGGCAGCGCAAACGCGTCGCACAGGCGCACGAGGCGCGCGATCTTCGCGCAGGCCGCCGCGTCGATTCTGCCGCCATTTACGCTTCTGCGCGTTGCGACAAAGCCGCAGCTCGCGCCCGCGACCGTCGCCAGGCCCGCATAGACGCTTTTGCCGAACTCCTTTTGTAGCTCGAGCGCGCTTTCCGCGTCGAGCACCGCATCCACAATGCCGTCGGTATCGGCCGCATCCAGATTCTCGCAGGCCACGCGCAGGAAATCGGCCGCGTCCGCTTCGCTGAAGGAAGCAACCGGCGCCGCGGACAGGTTGTTGAGCGGCAGGCGGGCCGTCAGCTCGCGCGCCTTGGCAATCGCCTCATCCTCGCTGTCCGCGAGGATGTGCGCGACGCCGGATTTTGCGGCGTTGTCCGCCGATCCCGCGCCCTCGGTCGAGTCGCCCTGCGCGCCGGTGATAAACGGCGCAGTCAAAAATAACTGCGCGTCCTTTTTCATCACGACAAAATCGCTGCTCGCCGCCACCATCGCGGCGCTGCCCGCGCAGACGCCGAGCACCAGCGCGATCTGCGGCACAACGCCCGAAAGGTTGTTGGAAATAAGCAGCATCTCGCCATAGGCGGCGAGCGCGTCGTTTCCTTCGGCGACCCTCGCGCCGTTGGAATCAAACATGCCGATCACCGGCGCGCCGGTCTTGGCGGCCAGCTCATACACCTTGCGGATTTTCGCGGCATGCGCCTTGCCAACGGCTCCGCCGTCCACCGTGCTGTCCTGCGAAAACGCAAAAACAGTGCTGCCTTCAATCGCACCGTAGCCGGCGACTACGCCGGCCGCGGTCTCGTCGGCTTTTGCAAAGGCGTCCATTTCGGTAAAGCTGCCCGCGTCAAAGAGCTTTTCAAGCCGCTTGTAAGCCGGGGTATTCCGGTTTTGCTGCGCGCGCTTTTCCGCCAGGATTGTCATTTTGCTATCAGAACCCATCTTTGTTCCTCCATTTCTCTCGCCACGGGAGCCGGGGCCGCCGGTTTCAAGCGGCATACCGCTCCAAACGGGCCGCCGCATCCAAAGCGCGCCCGCCGCCACGGCGAAATCGAATTCCCACGCGGACTGCGCGTCCGCGGCCGCCACAAATTCCAGCCAAACAAAGCCGGAAATGTAAAGTCAAATAAACGGCTTTTCATGACCTGTATCGATCATATGACAACCATATGAAAATTACAAACATTTATCATTATACACGTTGGCCGTGCAAAGTACAAGATCCTTCGTTTTGCCCGCCGCAGTTTTTACATTTCGTTAAAAATAGCGGCAGCGGCTGCGCGCATTTTGTCTGCACAGCATAGCCGCCCAGCCGGTTGATGCGCGCGGCGGTTTCATCGTTTTCCACCTCGACGGAGAGCGCGCCGCGGTCCGCGGCATAGCACGCCGCGGCCTTCACAAGCCCGTCGCCGAGCTGCGCGTCGCCGCCGTCGCAGAGCGCGAGCAGCCGCAAGCCGTCCTCCGAAAGCCGGAAAACGCAATAGCCCAGCGTTTCGCCGCGGTCCGCGGCCCTGTAAATACATTCCGTTCCGGTATAGCGTACACCGGCCGACGCGCAGAGAGATGCACAGCTCCCGCTGTCCTGACATATCTTCAGCTCCAGCACGGCTTATCTCCCCTTTGGCGCGCGGCCCGCCTGTTTTCCATACGGTTTGCCGCTCTTGCCCTTAAAACCGTCCGGACGTCCGGCGGGCTTTTCCTCCCGCCCGCGTCCGCCGCGAAACGCCGCATCCTCGCGCGGGCTCTGCGGGCTGTGCCGTCCGTTTTTTGCCCCCGGCCTGGACTGTGCCGCCCGGCCTCTGCCACCTGCAGGAGCGGCACCGCCGTCTGCGGGCTTCCCTTTTCTGTACGCCGGGCCGGACTGTGCTGTCCGGCCCTTGCCGCCCGTGGAAACAGCGCCGCCGGCTGGCTTTCCGTTTTGATACGCGTGCTTGGATTTTGGCTGCCGGCCTCCGCCGCCCGTAGTGGAAGAAGCGGCGTCATCCCCAGCCTTCGCGTACGCGGCTTTCTCGCTCTCGGGCTGCTCGGACGACGGCTTCGCCGCGTTGCGCAGCGCGATCAGCTCGCTTTTCTGCAGCGGGCGCCACGCGCCGGGCTTGAGCATGCCGAGCTTGACCGGTCCGATTGAAACCCGTTTGAGCCGCGCCACCTCCAGCCCGACCGCCTCGCACATTTTGCGGATTTGGCGGTTGCGTCCTTCGCGCAGCACCATCTCGAGCACTACGCGGCCCGGCTGCTTGTCCAGCACCCGCACGACCGATGGGGCGGTTTTGCGCCCGTCGATCACAACGCCCTCGGCCAGCTTTGCGGCCTGCTCGTCGTTTATATCCGGGCGCACCGTCACGCGGTAGACCTTGGAGACATGGTGCGACGGGTGCATCATGAGATTTGCAAACTCGCCGTCGTTGGTCAAAAGCAGCAGCCCTTCGGAGTTTTTGTCAAGACGTCCGACGGGATACACCCGCTGCCCCACATCCTCCACAAGCGAGGCCACGCAGCGCCGCTCGTGCTCATCGCTGAGCGTTGTGACATACCCGCGCGGCTTGTGCAGCATGATATACAGCTTTTCCTGCTTGGTATGCACCACAATCTTTTCGCCGTTGACGGTGATCAGGTCCCTGGCCGGGTTGCATTTGTCTCCCAGCTTGACCGGACGGCCGTTGACCTGCACCGCGCCCGACGCAATCAGCGATTCCGCTTTCCTGCGCGAAGTGTATCCGCAGTCCGAAAGTGCCTTCTGCACCCGTGTACCTTTTTTTTGCATGTTCTACATCCTCCATGTAATCCCTACAGTAAGTTTGTCTTGCCCCGCGCGCAGGTGCGGGCGGGACGTGTCCTATTGCCGCGATGCGGCGCATTTTGGTGCCGCATTGCGGCAAAACAGCGCCCGCTGCGGCGCAAGATGCCGTCAGCGGGCAAATTTCCTCGTATACCATCATATCTCAATTCCCGCCGCCTGTAAAGAAGTTTTTAATCGAATGCAGCAGGTTTTCCCAAAATCCGGGTTTCACTGCGTCCGGATCGAAATTCAGCGGCACCTCGCGGTCGGCCGCAAGCCGTTCGCTGGCAACCACCGCGCCGTCCAGCGTGTAATCAATACGCCCCACGATGTCCCCGGCTTTGACCGGCGCATATAAAAAACGCGGAACATGCAGCGTGCGTTGCAGCTTTGCCTCCTCGCCTTCGGCCAACGCGGCGGCGGGGACCTGCACCGCAACCACACCGGCGGTTCCCCCGTCCGAGCCTACCACCGGAATCCGCACATCCGTGAAATTGCAGTCGAGCGGGGTGCTCTTCAGCTTTTCAAAGCCATAGCCGTAAAGCGTGCGGTGGTCGTTCCAGTCGTCCGGCGCGCGCAAGGTCACGCAGATCAGCGAAACGCCGTCGCGCTCGGCCGCCGAAACCAGACAGCGGCCCGCTTTTTTGGTGAAACCGGTTTTGACGCCGAACGTGCCCTCATATTCGCGCAGCAGACGGTTGTGGTTTTGCAGCCAGCGCGGATAGGGCGGGTTCCCGTATTCCACCTTGGCGCTCTTCTGCGAACAGATGTCCCGAAAGTCGGGATTGCGCAGCGCGGTTTTGGCGAGAAGCGCCATATCGCGCGCCGTGGAATAATGCGCGTCCCCGTCCAGGCCGGACGGGGTCTGAAAACTCGAATGGTTCATGCCGATCTGCGCCGCGCGCGCGTTCATCTTCTCCACAAAGGCCGGCACCGACCCCGCGACCGCAACCGCGCCCATGTTGGCCGCGTCGTTGCCCGAGGCCAGCAGCATGCCGTAGCAAAGGCCCCGCTTGGTCACCTGGTCGCCGGCCTGCAGGCCCATCGAGGTGCCCTCCACCTGTATTGCACCCGGGTCCACGACCATATAGGCGTCCAGCTCGCCGGATTCCAGCGTCAGCAGCGCCGTCAGTATCTTGGTGGTGCTGGCCATCGGCAACTGTTCATCCGCGTTTTTCTCATAGAGTACCCGCCCGGTTTGCATCTCCATCAGAATGCAGGCCTCGGCCGAAACCGAAACCTCCCCCTGCGCGCGCGCCGGGGTTCCCGCAAGCGCTGCGCCCACTATCCAAACAACCGCCATCAAGGCCGATACGATCTTTACCCGCACAGTCTGCCACCTTCCATTTCCACCCGCCGTCTCCCATTGCGTGCGGCGGCCGGTTTTTTAGCGTTTGGAGCCACACAGTTTCCCACTATAACTGTATATGCAGGGACAGGGCGGTTTTAGAGCAACCAAAACAAATATCCATAGGCAAAGGATGGATTTTATCCCGCGGAGCCTGACGCAGATACATGGAAAACAATTCGGCCGTTCCGGCCCATCGGACCCGGCAGGCTCCTTTTTACATTGTATGCGGTTTATTTTCCTGGTAGTAAAATCCCGGCAGGGCGGCCCAAA
>CATNEU010000094.1 GCA_950097605.1 uncultured Oscillospiraceae bacterium
GCCAACACGTCGCGCACGGCGGGCAGCACCGCCTTCATGGTCCGCGGGTTTTTGCAGGCGGTCGCAAGCGCTTTCACGCCGCGCGCCTCAAACCACGAAATCCAGAGCCTGGTCGTGGCTTCGTCCGCCATGTCGGCTTTGTTGAGCAAAATCAGCCGCGGTTTGCTGCCCACCCATTCGTCCAGCTCGGGATTGCGGCTCGCAAGCGGGATCCGCGCATCCACAAGCTCCACCACGATGTCCACGAGCTTCAAGCTGTCCTTCATCATCCGGCGCGTTTTGGCCATATGCCCCGGAAACCACTGTATTTTCGGCATACTGTCGCCATATAAAATCTCCTGTGTATCCTGCTCACCCATACGGTACAGTCCCCTTTCCTCCGGCGCTGCAAGACGCGCCGCCTCTCTTTCAATATTGCCCAGCCATGCCCCGTCCAAACCGCCGCCTACGCGGCCGCTGCGCCGGAACCACGCAAAAATCCCTTCTGCCGGGCGATGCTCCCGGCAGAAGGGACAATCCATCCCAGGGAAATCCACCAGCTTTCCGCTAGTTCAAAAGGCCCAGGCTGTTAAACGGATAGACGCGGAACACCGCTTCTCCCAATATATACCTTTCATCAATGAAGCCGACACCCGAAGCACGGCTGTCCCACGAGTCGTTGCGGTTGTCGCCCATCACAAACACCTTGCCCTCGGGCACGGTGACCGGAAACTTCACGTCATAAGGAAGCGCCGTCGGCGCCAGAATGTAGTCCTCCTGCAGCAGCTCGCCGTCAACATACACCTCGTGCTTCTGGAAGTCAATATTGACCTCCTGCCCGCCGGTTGCGATAATGCGCTTGATAATCGGCTCGTTGCGTTCGTTGGGCTGGGTCACGACGACGATGTCCCCCCGCTTGGGCTCGTAAAACAGGTTGGTTAAAATCACGCGGTCCTCGTTGTGCAGCGTTGGCAGCATGGAATTGCCGTCCACGCCCACAATGCGGAACACAAAGGTGAACAGCAGCACCACCACAACCAGCGAGTAGACCAGGGACTCCACCCACTCATAGACCTCGTTTTTGAGGCTGAACCGCTCTTCATCGGGTAGCTGCTGCCATTCCGGCGGCACAGGCGGCTGCGGGTCCTGTATCTCTTCCGGCTGCTCCTCTGCGGAGATCCGGCCGTCCCAGCCAAGCTGCATCTGATCGGTTTCCGTATCCGAAACCGAGGATTTCTCCCAATTATCCAACGTTATGCACTCCATTCCGCCGCTATGCGCCGGCAAAACATTTTGTGGGTCCCCCCGCCACGCATAGCCTCTTTTGGCGGGAAAAGCCGCATGGGCTTTTTATATGTACTGCACGGCAGGCAACCCCTTCGGCCAAGCACGGAGCTGCACTGTGCGCAATGATTATTATTTATTATACTACAAACGCAGGCATAAAAAAAGCAAAAAAGGAACATTCTGTTCCTTTTTTGCCGAAAAATCATTATCTGATCTGCTGTTTGACCTTTGCAGCCTTACCCACCCTATCGCGCAGATAGTAGAGCTTGCTTCTGCGGACGCGGCCGCGTCTGACAACCTCGACCTTTTCCACGTTGGGGGAATGGATCGGGAACACCTTTTCAACGCCGACGCCATAGGACACGCGGCGGACGGTGAAGGTCTCGTAGATACCGCCGTGCTTGCGGGCGATCACGGTGCCCTCAAAGACCTGGATTCTCTCGCGGTTGCCCTCTTTAATTTTCACATGCACCTTCACGGTGTCGCCGATGTTAAACTCCGGCAGTTCCTGCTTCAGGCTGTCGCCGTGAATCAGCTTCAATGCATCCATCATAACTGTATATCCTCCTCATCGTTTACGGATATTCATTCCCGGCACCGCGAATGGGCAGCCGGCAGAGGACTATCCACCTCAATGTCTGAACCTGGGCAGCTCCGGCAACCATCTGCGGCCAATGCTGCGCCGCGCCTGTTTGCCAAAACCGCTCGAATGGTCCGGCATCGAACCTCTCCGGCAAGGCCGGGCGAACCCGCCGCCGGATGGACACTCAAATGCTATAATATAGTATCACATTCTGGTTTGCGTGTCAATCAAAACCTCCGCCAAACCGCCCAAATGCGCAAAATTTCCCGTATGCAGGCCAGAAAGCCGCAAAAGCAGAGCAATTTTAGGATATAGGTCCGGCCACAGCCCTTCCGGACCGCCGCACTGCTGAAGACACATTCACCAAAACTGCCCTAGGCAAAATCCACGCCATCCGCCGTCAGAATGCGGGTGCGCAGCACCGAAACCGCGTCCGCCGTGACACCTGCAGACTGCTCAAACGCATCCAGCAGCAGCGTTGGATTGACGTTTTCGCTGCAGCCCGCGGGCAGGTTCAACCGAACCTGCACTTCGCCGTCCCCGGCCTCCACTTTGCATGCATGCACCATGGGCTTCAGGTCCACCTCAACCATGCCTTTTTTCTTGGAGCGTTTCTGCGTGATGATCCGCTCCTGCTGCACAAATCGCTCAAACGCAGCCGCCCAGTCCGCCGGGTCTTCGGTCTTCGCAATCACCAGGTAATCCGCGCTTGCAATTGCGGCGGGCTTTTCCCGCGGCGGCGCCAGCTCCAGAACGCGTAGCCCGGCCGGAAGGCAAGTCGCCAGCCGCTTCGCGGCCAAGCCCAAATCCAGCTCCTCCGTAAAGCGCAGGTCCACCGACTCCCGCTCACTCTCAAAGCCCAGCGAGAGCGGCAGCGCAAAGGTCAGGTACATATGCGGGTTGAATCCCTGCGTATACCACACCGGCAGCTTACTGCGCTTGAGCGCGCGCTGGAAACAGCGGTTCATATCCAGATGGGAAATGTATTTCGCGCGATCCTTTTTTTCAAAAAACAGCCGGACATTATGCAAAGCAGGCACCCCCCAACAGCTTGTTGGCCGCACAGCCCGAGCACTGCTGCCGGCAGTTCGGCGTGGTCAAGCCCTCGTGCGCCTTTTTATTCTCCCGTATCAAAAACGCCTTGCTCACACCGAAATCAATGTGCGCCCAGGGTTGGATCTCCTCAAACGAGCGCCGGCGGTTTGCATAAAACGCCGGGTCCACGCCCAGCTCCTGCATCACCTGCTCCCAAACGTCGATTTTGAAGCACTCGTCCCAACTGTCGAAGTGGCAGCCCCGCCTCCAGGCCTGCTCGATTACGCCGCAGAGCCGCCGGTCGCCGCGGGCCAGCACGCCCTCCAGAAAGCTCACGTTCACATTGTGCCAGCTCAGGCTGATCTTTTTGGAGCGCAAACTTGCCAGCAGGTGCGCCTGCTTTTGGCGCAGCGTTTCCCGCGTGTCCTGCGGTTCAAACTCAAACGGCGTGAACGGCTTGGGCACAAATGAGGAGACACTGACCGAAACGCTGACCGATTTGCCCTTTGGCCGGTTCGGCAGCGAATAATACAGGTCCACAACACGCTGCGCGGTCTCCGCGATGCCCTCCACATCCTCGAGCGTCTCGGTTGGCAGGCCCAGCATGAAATAGAGCTTGACGCTGGTGTAGCCGCCCTCGAACGCGGTTCGACAGGTGTTCATAATCTCCTCCTCGGAGATATTTTTGTTGATCACGTCGCGCAGGCGCTGCGTGCCGGCCTCGGGCGCGAAGGTCAGGCCGCTTTTGCGCACCTTTGCAACCTTCTCCATCAGCTCCGGCGAAAAATTGTCGATGCGCAGCGAGGGCAGCGAGAGGTTTACTTTGTCCCGTTCGGTCCAGGGCAGCATGTCCGACAGCAAATCCTCCAGATGGGAATAGTCGCTTGTGCTCAACGAAGAGAGCGAGATCTCCTCATACCCCGTCGACTCGCAGAGCGCCACACCCTGCCCGTTTAACAGTGCGCTGTCCTTCTCGCGCAGCGGACGGTAGATAAAGCCCGCCTGACAGAAGCGGCAGCCGCGGACACAGCCGCGCATGACTTCCAGCATAATGCGGTCGTGCACCGTCTCAATAAACGGCACCACAAAGTCCTCGGGGAAATACATGCTGTTTAAGTCCTTGACGATGCGTTTGGTCACCTTTTCGGGCGCTCCATGCGTCGGCGTGATGCCGCCAATCGTTCCATCCTCCTTGTACGTGATCTCATAAAACGAAGGGACGTACACCCCGTCGATCTGTGCGGCTTTTTCCAAAAACGCCTGCTTGCTCCAGCCCTCCAGCTTGGCCTGTTTATACAAGTCCACAATCTCGTGGGTAATTTCCTCTCCCTCGCCCAGCGAAAACAGGTCGATGAAATCGGCAATCGGTTCGGGATTACACGCGCAGGGCCCGCCCGCGATCACCAGATTTTTCAGCTCCGTGCGGTCCTTGGCGCGCAGCGGCACACCAGCCAGGTCCAGCATGTTCAGGATGTTGGTAAAGCTCAGCTCATACTGCAATGTGAACCCAATGATATCAAAATCCGACACCGGGTCGAGGCTTTCAAGCGCATAGAGCGGAACGCCGTTTTCCCGCATCAGCGCCTCCATATCGGTCCAGGGCGCAAACACCCGCTCGCACCAGCAATCCTCCCGGCTGTTGAGCAGCCCATATAATATCTTCATGCCAAGGTGAGACATTCCAATCTGGTATTCATCCGGGAAACAAAACGCAAACCGCACGTCCACCTTGTCCTTATCCTTGACCACCGCATTCAGTTCGCCGCCCGTATATCGGCCCGGCTTCTGCACCTGCAGCAGCAGTTTTTCTATAGTACTATCCATTCTTTTCCTCCTAGTATCCGATTGCTGACGGCCGGCCGGGCCATCCTATCTGTTCATTATATCCCAATATGCCGATGTTTTCAATTACAGTCCTACAGAATGTCATAGAACCTGGAAAAACTGAATTCCCCGCGTCCCTGTAACGCACCACGACAGAAGATACCCCCGGCACCTCAAAAAACAACCGTCGGACAGATTTCCACAATCACCTGATAGTTTTCCTGCAGCGAAGCCCGTGCCTGCTCAAAAGGCAGATCGGTGATCAGAACCTTTTTTGCCCCAACGCTCAGAAACGCTTCATAATACGCCCTATATTCCACTTCTGTCAACTCAAATGGTATACAAACGGCAATAGATGGTTTAAAAAGCCGAAAACGGGGTGCGCCAAGCGCCGCATGCACAAAATGACTAAACATACTGGCGGCAAAATCAAAATCCGCCACCACGTTTCTTTTCAAAGGGCAAAACACGCAAACAGACGGATCCGCCGGCCCATGCGTTCCGATATACTTTCTGGCCTCTTGTCCAAATGCAAGCACTGTAGTCTTTTCCGGGTCAACTGCAATCAGAGATTCCTCCTGCACGATTTTGCTTTTTCCTTTCACACCAATACGGATCGTAACCGGCGCAAACGCGCCGTCCAGCCTGTTTTGCGGCATATGGCTTCCTCCCTCCGGCTCCGGCTGCAAAATGCATTCGCAAACGGTACACATTTTGCGGCAGGAACATATCCCCATTGTCGAATCATCCAATGGGAATAGTATAGCTGTAATGACATAGGAAGTCAATCCAGGCCCCATTTCCGATTGCCGCCGCAATCACAAACAAACAGAACCTGAAACCAGCCGCAGCGCGAATCGCGTGCGTCCTGTTCTCAGGTTCTTTGTTTACACACCAGCAGTACTGCAAGATACAGCACCGTCAGCAGCAATGAAAAATTACCGTGCTCCTCAAACACCATCCACACAGCCAAAAGCCCCACCGGCAGGATGCACAGCGCCGAGAGCGCAGCCGAAGCAGCATTGGCGGCTTTTTCTGATAGAAACCGGTGCAAAAACTGATCTGCGATCATTCCCCCGTCGAGTGCTCCAATCGGCAGCAGGTTGAACAGGCAGAGTGCCAGATGCGCAGCCGCCGACGGTGACGCCGCGCCGCCCGGCAGAAGTGACAGCAGAAAAAAACAAGCCAAATTGGTCAGAGGACCGCCCAGATAGATGAGGATTTCTTTTTGATAGGACAAGACCGCGTTGTTCGGCTTGACAATTTTCATTCCAAATGGATACAGCGCCAGGCTTTGCGGCAATTGTTTGCAACATAGCATAACGGCAAAGTGCCCGGCTTCATGCAGAAGCGCAGCAACCAACGCGCTGAGAATCAACCGGCTGCTGTCAAGCGCCATCAACACAATTAAAAGCGCCACAAAGTAAAACGAGATGGTTATTTGCACGCCCAGCAGCTTAAATTTCACCCGACTCCCCCCACAAAGCCGGCGCAGGGTCTACATTGATGCCGTTTATTTTGATCTCAAAATGCAGATGGGGACCTGTTGCAACGCCTGTGCTGCCCACCTTGGCGATGGTTTCCCCCTGCCGGACCACTGTT
>CATNEU010000095.1 GCA_950097605.1 uncultured Oscillospiraceae bacterium
CATGCCGGTTCCGCAGGGTTTCACCATTACCACAGAGGCCTGCACCCAGTATTACAAAGACGGCGAGATGATCAACGCCGATATCGAAAAGGAAATCTTTGAATACGTTGTGAAGCTCGAAGAGATTGCCGGCAAAAAATTCGGCGATCCGAAAAACCCGCTTCTGGTTTCCGTCCGTTCGGGCGCCAGGGCTTCGATGCCCGGCATGATGGATACAATCCTCAACCTGGGCCTTAACGACGAGGTTGTAGAGGGCTTTGCACAGCTGACCAACAATCCGCGTTTTGCGTACGACTCCTACCGCCGTTTCATCCAGATGTACTCCGATGTTGTTATGGAAGTCGGCAAGGCGTACTTTGAAAAAATGATCGACGAGCTCAAAGAAGCGAAGGGCTACAAGTCCGACGTGGACATGACCGTTGAAGACCTCAAAGAGCTCTGCGTGAAATTTAAATCCCACTATAAAGAAGCAAAGGGAACGGACTTCCCGTCCGATCCGAAAGAGCAGCTCCTCGGCGCCGTCAAGGCCGTGTTCCGCTCTTGGGACAACCCGCGCGCGATTTACTACCGCCGCATGAACGACATCCCGTCCGACTGGGGCACCGCCGTCAACGTGCAGATGATGGTGTTCGGCAACATGGGCGACACTTCGGGCACCGGCGTTGCGTTCTCGAGAAACCCGTCCACCGGCGAAGCCAAGCTCTATGGCGAGTTTTTGATGAACGCGCAGGGCGAGGACGTTGTTGCGGGCGTTCGCACCCCGCAGACCATCGACCACCTCAAAGAGATCAACCCGGAAGTGTACGAGCAGTTCTACAACATCGTATACAAGCTGGAAAAACACTATAGAGACATGCAGGACATGGAGTTCACCATCGAAGATGGCAAACTCTTTATGCTCCAGACCCGCAACGGCAAGCGCACCGCTGCCGCCGCTCTCCAGATCGCCTGCGACCTCGTGGACGAGGGCATGGTCAGCGAGGAAGAGGCTGTCCTGATGATCGACCCGAAACAGCTCGACGCGCTGCTCCACCCGCAGTTCGACGCCGCTGCGCTGAAGGCCGCTTCTCCAATTGGCTCGGCGCTGCCGGCTTCTCCGGGCGCCGCCTGCGGACGCGTGGTGTTCACTGCTGAAGACGCTGTGGAATGGGCCGCGCGCGGCGAGAAAGTCATTCTCGCCCGTCTGGAAACCTCTCCGGAGGACATTGAAGGCATGCACGTTGCGCAGGGTATTCTGACCGTCCGCGGCGGTATGACCTCCCACGCAGCGGTTGTTGCGCGCGGCATGGGCACCTGCTGTGTCTCCGGTTGCGGCGAAATCAGCATCAACGAGGAGGAGAAATTCTTCACCCTCGGCGGCAAGACCATCAAAGAGGGCGACTACATCTCCCTCGACGGCACCACCGGCAAAATCTACGGCGAGGCCATCACAACGGTTCCGGCTTCGATCTCCGGCAACTTTGACCGGATCATGACCTGGGCCGACAAATTCAGAACCCTCAAAGTCCGCACCAACGCCGACACCCCGAAGGACGCGAAGCAGGCCGCTTCGTTCGGCGCGGAGGGCATCGGCCTCTGCCGCACCGAGCACATGTTCTTTGAAGCAGACCGCATCAAAGCCATGCGCGAAATGATCGTCTCCAAGACCGAAGAGCAGAGAAGAGCCGCTCTCGCGAAGCTGCTGCCGATGCAGAGAGGCGACTTTGAGGCGCTTTACGAGGCGATGGAGGGCAATGCCGTTACGATCCGCTACCTGGATCCGCCGCTGCACGAGTTCCTGCCGACCGCTGAGGAGGACATTGTCAACCTCTCCGCAGAGATGAACATCTCGGTCGACGAGCTCAAAGCCGTCATCACCTCGCTGCACGAGTTCAACCCGATGATGGGCCACCGCGGCTGCCGTCTGGCTGTTTCCTATCCGGAAATTGCCGAGATGCAGACAACGGCTGTTATCGAAGCTGCAATCAACGTGCAGAAAAAACACGCCGACTGGACCATCGTGCCGGAGATCATGATCCCGCTGGTTGGCGAGATCAAAGAGCTCCAGTATGTGAAGAACGTTGTGACCACCACGGCTGACAAGATCATTGCCGACGCGGGCGTCAACATGACCTACAAAGTCGGTACCATGATCGAAATTCCGCGCGCGGCCCTGACAGCCGACGAAATCGCGAAAGAAGCTGAGTTCTTCAGCTTTGGCACCAACGACCTGACCCAGATGACCTTCGGCTTCAGCCGTGACGACGCCGGCAAGTTCCTCGAGAGCTACTATGCGAAGAAGATCTACGAGAACGATCCGTTTGCGAAGCTCGACCAGGTTGGTGTTGGCAAGCTCGTCAAAATGGCTGCCGATCTTGGCCGCCAGACCAGACCGGATATCAAGCTGGGCATCTGCGGCGAACACGGCGGCGACCCGTCGACCGTTGAGTTCTGCCACAAGGTTGGCCTGAACTATGTGTCCTGCTCGCCGTTCCGCGTGCCGATTGCCCGTTTGGCTGCTGCGCAGGCCGCTCTTAAAAACAAATAAGTCCTTCTTTCTTTGAAGAGGGTGCAATAGGTTTTTCAAAAAAGGCAACCACAGAATCTGTGGTTGCCTTTTCTTTTGTTTCCCGGCTGGATGTTTCCCTTGTCTTTTTATTTTTGGTTTGTTCTTTTTCACCCATATTTCTAGTTTGTCACGCAGGCGTGCTGTGGACACTTTTTTTCTTTTTCTTATTAACTTTTTAATTCATCTGTCTTTTCATTTGTCGCGCGGGCCGTGACGGGCCCTTCCTTTTTTCGTTCTCTTCTTAACCTTTTGATTCATCTATCTTTTCACTTGTCGCTCAGGCCGTGACGGGCCCTTCCTTTTTCTTTCTCTTCTTAACCTTTTGATTCATCTATCTTTTCACTTGTCGCTCGGGCCGTGACAGGCCCATCCTTTTTTCGTTCTCTTCTTAACCTTTTGATTCATCTATCTTTTCATTTGTCGCTCGGGCCGCGACGGGCCCATCCTTTTTTGTGAGAGAAATGCACGAATGCCCGTATTAAGGCATATTTCGGCCATTTTGTATATTACGTGTATACTACAATGCTAGGCGCAAGAAAAGCCCCGGGGATTTTTCCCCGGGGCTTTCGCGTTATTCCTTGATATCCGCGCGCCGCACCCAACTATAGATGCCCTTGAGCAACACCCGGTCCCCGTCGATCTGCGCCACAGTGTCCGTCTTGCCCTTAACCCAGTCGGGAATACACTGGTCTGTTGCGTAGGTGGTTGCGCTAGGCTTGACCGTCACCGTGTCGCCCACGGCCAGCTCGCGCGCCTGTCCGGACGCGCTGCCGGCAGACAGAGCAGCCTTGACCATATCGAGATACCGGGACCAGCCGCGATCCAGCGTTCGGTGCGGGCAGTATTTCCCGCTGAAATCCTGATGCTTGAACACCTTGTTCACACCCCAACCATGCCGGCGCAAGATATCGGCGGTCAGTGCGGCGGCATTGCGTTCGGCGGCCTCAAATTTGGGGCCGCCGCTTTTACTGTAGCAGATTTCGATTGCGATGCCATAGCGGTTTCCCTTACCGTTGCCGCCGTCGCCGGCATGCCAGCCGTTCCGGTTCTCCGGGATGCCCTGGACAACTCCCAGGTCGTCCACAGCATAGTGATACGACACCTCGTTGTCGTTGCGGATCATATAGGAAATCTCCGCCTCCGCGCTCGCGTCGTTGGCCGTGTTGTGGATCACAACAAATTGTGGTGTCATGCTGTACGGGCACTTGATAGCATATTTACTGGCCGGAACCAGGTTTTGAATGACTTTCATATATATCTTCCTTTCGTTATCGTGTGGGATTTTGACCGTCGTCCGTCTTGCCTGCCTGCTTGACGACCTGGTTGACATACACACTAGCGCCAGCGCAGAGCACGCCCTGCGTGACCGCCGTGAACGCCGCGAGCAGCATGTCCCGATACCCCGCAAAGCTACCTGTCGCCAGCACCCAAACGCAGGACAGCAGCACGCCGGCCAGCCCCAGGGCGAGCGGGATTAGCTTATCCGGGCAGAGGGCAGAGCGCTTCAGGCCCGCTCCGATCAGGTAGAGGACCGGGATCAGGATCAGCAGCTCGGGCTTAATGTAATTTTGCAGATTTTCCATATAGTTTTCCCCTTTCAATTTTTAGCGATTGTTTAGCATTTCGTCAATGCGGTCAATACGTTTATGCGCGGAAGCGGCGCTCGCCTCCGCGCGGGCCAGCCGCTCGGTGATTGATCCCACGTCGCGCGCCAGCTCCCGTTGCTTGTCCAGGATTTCACGGGTGCGCTCTTTGATGCATTCAATGTCCGAGCGCAAGCCAGCCTCCTGCGCGCCGTCCGAGCGGCAGTCCTTCCTCAGGCCGGTGCGGTAAGCGACGAACGAGAACACAATCGTGCAGACAGTCCCCGCAATACCGATCAACAATGCCAGATCATCCATACAATTCCTCCCTTGCGGCTGTCATAGGACAGCCGTTTTTTACTCAGCCGGGTTCCAATTCGGACTTTCAAGCAGCTCGTCGAGCGCCGCGCCCGGGCACTGGTAGATCTGCACCTCCGGGCGAACCTCCAAATCAGGGATGAGCCGACGTGCAAACTCCTCATGCACCAATGCGAGTGTGCCGTCCACCGACTTCCGCCAGTGCTGGGGGGCAAATCCGTGCGCCTCCCAGAAGGCCACGGCCGCTACTGCAAATCTCATACCATATCCTCCTCTGGAGCTGCTGGCGTGCAAGCGGCATCAATCGCGGCGGCATCTGTCTCGGTGAGGATACCGCGGGCGATATAGTTGGCGGTCATGGTTACGATTGCCGGCCGGCTAAACTCGCCAGTCATGTAGCCCTCGATGAGGCCATCAATAAGCCATTGTGCAAGGTCAAACATCTATACCGTGCCTCCCATTTTAATAATTGCGTTGCGCAATCGCGCAAGCTCGTTGGACAGATATACCGTGCTGTCCCGCGTGTATTCCACAGCCACCGCGCCGTCGTCGGCCGCTGCCTGCAGCTCCAGTGCCCGTGGGGCAACTTCCCGTGGTCCCGCGAGCTGCGAGACCACTGGTTCCGCGAGCGGATAGTATACCGTGACCGGATGCGCGGCAAGCCAGGCTTTCCAGCCCGCCAAATCCGCGGCGACGGCGGTTGGCACGCAGACCGCAAACAGATCACCTTTGGGCGAAAGTCCAATTGCTTCCAGACCCGTTTGGATGGAGTAGTATTCGCCAGAGGTATGAGCCGATGGGAAGTGCGTGCTGCGCAGCCCCTTGTTGTCGACCGCCGCTGAAGGTATCCGCAAGGATACAATGGACGTATAATAGGAGGTTGTGTCCTTATTTTCCGCCCATATCCTCCAGGTCTCGTTCCCGGTCAGGGTTGTGCATCCGACGCGGCGCACCAGCTTGCCGGACACCACGTCGTATCCATCCCATAACCAGGGCGTACCGTCTTTTCCCGGCAGGTTATGCAGCTCGAGTGCAGCGGGCAGCGCGATTACCTCCTCGCCGCCCGCTGTGACCGTAATACTCGTGGGCGCGCTGCCGGTGATCGTTACGGGGTTTTCCGGCCCCTTGGTCGCGTCCGGTCCTTCGGCGGCCGGTGTTTCTGCCGATAACCCTGCCGCTTCCAGCCGGTGCAATGCCGCGCCGGTCCATGCATCCGCGACCTGCACCGGCGCACCCTGCGCCGTCCCGATAATCGCCGGGCCGTATTTCTGGTCGGCCTGCTTGAGGACGCCGCCTCCGATATGTCCGCCGACCTCCCGCACCGACACGCTGCGCGTTGCGTCCGATTGTTCAATCAGCAGCAGGTCGGTATCCTCTATGATTTCCGCCTGCGGCAGGTCTTTGACTATCTTGTTTGCCATGTCTATCCCTCCTCAATTTGTATGGCGTCTCCACCCTGCGTGACCAGCAGGTCGCCCGCCTGTGTGGTAAGCTGCACACCGCCCGTGTGGATGGAGCGAATCTCCTCCGCTGTCAGCGCCTCGCCATACAGCCGGATTTCGTGGAAAATACAGGTGCTCATCGTTGCCGAACCCATGTTTTCATAGGCGCCCACCAGCACTTTGCGCGTGGAGTTGACTAGCGGCGCCGTGTGCGTGAGTGTTGTGACCTGCTCGCCGTCAATGTAGATCCTGCCGGTGCTGCCGTCATAGGTGTATCCCAACAGATACCGCTGCCCATCTTGCAGCTCATACGCCACGTTGATATCCGTGCCGGACAATGTCATGCCGATCCGGCGGTTGGAGAC
>CATNEU010000096.1 GCA_950097605.1 uncultured Oscillospiraceae bacterium
TTGATGACGAGTTTGAGGATACCGCCGATAAACATGAATACCAACGGATAATAGGTTTTGCCGACCGCCTGCAGCATGCTGTTGATCGGCGTGACCATTGCAACAAAGATTGCCGCAAGGCCCAGCGTGGTCAGCAGCGGCGCGCCGACCGCCACTTCGTTGACGCTGCCGCTGTAGAGCAGCGAGAGGATCGGCTTGGAGAGCATACTCATACCCAGCCCGGCAGGAATCGCAATCAGCGCGGTAATTTTGATCACCGCTTCGATGTTGCGCTTGGTCTCTTTCCGGTTCTTAATCGCCCAGGCCGCCGAGACAGCGGGCAGAGCACTGACCCCAATGGTGGTTGCCAGCGCCGGGATCAGGTTGAACAAGTTGATCGAGGTGCCCAAATAGGAACCGTATAAAAAGCCCGGCACATCCTCCACCGGTATAAACTTCTCGTCCTTGGCCTCGCCCACCTGGATCATCAGCTTTGGTTCGCCGGTCTGGCTGTCGTCGACCATCTGTTTGGAAAGCACGCCGTCGTAGTTCTCCACCAGTGTATCCAGATGCGTTTCCACTGTGTTGCCGAGAATGTTCTGGATGGTAAAGGTGTCGATCAGCGTGGTCAGGCTGATGACGATGGCCGAGAGGCACACCGGTATTGCAATTTTGACCATGCGCACCAGAAGCCGCTTGGCCGGATAGGCCGCGGGCGCGTCCCGCAGGTCGTTTTTGGTGATGCGGTCGCCCTTGAACCGGTGCCGCAGCGCCAGAAACAGCGACCCCATCAGCATACTCGTTGTAACGCCGAGGATGGCGCCCGCGGCCGCATAGGGCAGCAGGGCGGCGTGCGCCTCCGCCTCGGTTGCGCAGGCCGTTCCAAACACAACGCCGTTGCTCGCAAAGCCGTTCATGCCGATTTTGATGGCGACAAATGCAAACAGCAGTCCGAAGGTCAGCTTGGTAATTGCCTCGATCACTTGCGAAAAGGCGGTTGGATACATGTTCTGCATGCCCTCGTAATACCCGCGGAAGGACGCCGTCAGACAGCCGAACAGCACCGCCGGCGCAATGCTCATAATGGCAAAATAAGCGCCCGGGTTATTCGCAAGCCCTGCGAATTTTGAAGAGAACGCAAACAGCAGCACCGATCCCACAAAGCCCGTGACCATGAAAAACAGAAAACCGATGCGGCGGATTTTGCGCACATCCCGATAGCGCCCCTGCGCCATGTTCTCCGATACCATTTTAGAAATGGCCACCGGAAAGCCTGCGATACTGAGTGTATAGATTGGATTAAATATACTATAAGCTGTGCCAAAATAGCCCATGCCAACGCCGCCCAGCAAAGCGGTCAGCGGTATTTTAAAACACGCGCCAACCAGTTTGACAATGATAGTTGCACTGACTAGAATGAGCGAGCCATGCAAGAAGCTTTGTTTTTTCTGTGTGGGCAAAATCAACACTTCCTTCGTTCATTTGGGAAATACCTGCCGGCCGCACAGGCGGACGGGCAGAGACACGCCTTACCTCATTTGTATTGGACGGACCTCGCATTTATGCGTCCGCTCACTTTTCAAAAAGCAGCGATTGATAGGAGGGCAGCGGCCACGCATCCAGCGGACAGGCGGCCTCCAGCCGGTCGGCCAGCACACGGAGGCTGTCCATGCGGGGCAGCACTTCGTCGCGGCAGGCGCGCGCCGCACAGAGTCTCTCACACGGGTCCGCATCCATCGCCGCAAGCAGCTTGACAAGCTCCGCATTTTGATAGGCCAGCTCGTCGAGCAGCCCGCCCAGCTCCTGCAAGCGCACGCGCTGGGACTGCGCGCGCAGCCCCAATCCCTCCAGCCGTGCGGTTTCCTCCGCAAGCGCGGCCATCACGCGGTCCACGGCGGGCACAAGCTGCCGCGCGGCAATGTCCGATGCCGTGCGCGCTTCGATCAGCACCCGCTTGGTATAGACATCCAGGATCACCTCGTATCGCGCGTGCAGTTCCTCCCGGGAATAGACGCCGCAGCTTTCAAACAGCTCCACCGTCTGCTCCTCGAGCAGCACCTGCGCCGCGTCCACCGTGTTGGTCAGGTTGGGAAGGCCGCGGCGGGCCGCTTCCTCCACCCATTCCTCCGCATAGCCGTTGCCGCCGAAAATGACCCGTCCATGCTCGTGGTAGGCCTCGTGCACAATCTTGACAATCTCGCGGTCAAAATCCCCGGCCTGCTCCAGTCGGCCGGCATATTCGCCCAGCGTCTGCGCAAAAATCGTGTTGAGCACCGTGTTGGCCCAGGAAACCGTCATCGACGAACCCAGCATCCGAAACTCAAATTTGTTCCCCGTAAAGGCAAACGGCGAGGTGCGGTTGCGGTCGGCGGCGTCGGCCGAGAGCTTGGGCAGCGTCGGCACGCCGAAGTCCATCACGCGGCCGCCCTCGGCCGGGCGGTCCAGCCCGTCCGACACCCGTCGGATCACATCCAGAATGTCCTCGCCCAGCGAGACCGAGATAATCGCCGGGGGCGCTTCGCAGGCGCCGAGCCGCCGGTCGTTGCCGGCACTGGCAGCCGAAAGGCGCAATAGCCCCGCGTGCCGGTCGATGGACTTGATCACGGCGCAGACAAACAGCAAAAACTTTGCGTTTTCGTAAGGCGTGTCGCCAGGCTCAAACAGGTTCAAGCCCGTGTCGGTCACAACCGACCAATTGTTGTGCTTGCCCGAGCCGTTGATATAGGCAAACGGCTTCTCGTGCAGCAGACAGACCAGCGAGTGGCGGCGCGCCACCCGCTTCATGGTCTCCATAATCAACTGATTTTGGTCCGCCGCAATATTTGCCGCCGAATACAACGGCGCAAGCTCAAACTGTGCCGGCGCAACCTCGTTGTGCTTGGTCTTTGCCGAAACGCCCATTTTCCAGAGCTCCTCGTCGAGCTCTTTCATAAACAGAGAAATTCGCTCCTTGATCGAGCCGAAATAGTGGTCGTCGAGATCCTGGCACTTGCTGGGCTTCGCGCCGAACAGCGTGCGCCCCGTGACAACCAGGTCGGGCCGCTTGACATATTGCGCAACATCAATTAGAAAATACTCCTGCTCCGCGCCAACCGCCACATTCACCTGCCGCACCTGGTGGTCGCCAAACTGGCGCAAAACGCGCAGCGCCTGCCGGTTCAGCGCCTCCAGCGAGCGCAGCAGCGGCGTCTTTTCATCCAGCGCCTCGCCGCCATAGGAGCAAAACGCCGTTGGAATGCACAGCGTCACGCCCGAAGTATCCTCCTTCAAAAAAGCTGGGGAGGTACAGTCCCACATGGTATAGCCGCGGGCCTCAAACGTCTGCCGCAGCCCGCCGGAGGGGAAGCTGGAAGCGT
Organism: uncultured Oscillospiraceae bacterium; assembly: GCA_950097605.1. Lineage (GTDB taxonomy): Bacteria > Bacillota > Clostridia > Oscillospirales > Ruminococcaceae > CATNEU01. The sequence continues at coordinate 3,336 of CATNEU010000096.1, forward strand.
CGGATTCGCCTTTGATCAGCATTTTCCCGGAAAACTCCATAATTGCACCGCCGTCCCCAGTCGGCGCAATAAACGATTCATGTTTTTCCGCGGTGGACCCGCTCAGCGGCTGAAACCAATGGGTATAGTGGGTGGCGCCCTTGCTCACAGCCCAATCCTTCATCATGCCCGCCACCACCTCGGCAAGCTTGGCGTCGAGCTGTTTGCCGCCGCGCATCACCTCGCGCAGCGCGCGGTAGGTCTCCTTCGGAAGCCGCTCCCGCATCACCCTGTCGTCAAACACATTCTCGCCAAAATACTCGGTCACCGGTCTGTTATCAGCCGGAAGCACCATACCATCCGCCCCCTCTTTTACGCCAGCCATGGGCACAGCACTGCGCCCGTGATTCCAAAACCTTCCCCTATGATACACTAAAATAAAGAACTCTGCAACAAACAGCCCGAAAAAAGGCGGGATGTACACAGGGCGGGGCGCTTTGGCCATCAGACCAGCCGCCGCTTCATCTCCTCCGACGCGTTCTCCGCCATTGCCATCGTCCGCTCGACGTCGATGGTGCGGAAAACGCCGTCTTGATAAACAACTTTGCCGCGCGCCATGGTCAGACAGACGTCCGACGCCTGCGCGGAGCTGGTCAGATTCGCAAGCACGTCGTGCACCGGGCGCAAGTGCGGCTTTCGCAGATCCACCACGCAGAGATCCGCGAGATACCCTTCCCGGATCAGGCCGGTGTTCTTCCGGCCCTGCGCCAGCGCGCCCTCTACCGTCGCCATACGCAGCAACTGCGAAGGCGGCAGAAGCGTCGGGTCGTACCCCGTGCCGCGCGCCAGCAGCGCGGCCAGCGTGAGCTCCTCAAACATATTGAGGTTGTTGTTGCTGGAAGCGCCGTCTGTGCCAATCGTCACGCGCACCCCTCTATCCAGCATTTTGGCTACCGGCGCAACGCCGCTGCCAAGCTTTAAGTTGCTCGCGGGACAATGCGCCACCGATGCGCCCTTCGCCGCCAGCAACTCGATGTCCGCATCCTCCACCCAAACGCAGTGCGCAGCGAGCACCGGCCCGTCAAATACGCCCAGGCTATCCATATAGGCCGCCGGGGTCATGCCGCCATGGCGCTGCTTGCACTCCTCGTGTTCCTTCTGGGTTTCGGAGAGGTGCAGGTGGATTGGCAGGCCTTTCTCCTGTGCAAACGTCGCCACTTCGCGCACAATCTGCTCATTGGAGGTGTATTCCGCGTGGATACAGGCGTCGATGCGAATGTCGTCCTCTTTGCCGGCATAGGTCTCCAGCAGCGCGCAGGTCTTCCCATAATCGTCCGAACCATAAAAAGAGCTGCTGTCGAACACCGTAACGCCTTTGCTGATGTTGGCGCTGACGCCTGCTTCACGGACCGCGCGGATAATATCATCGCAGAAAAAGTACATATCCGAAAAGCTCGTGACGCCGCTTGCCATCATCTCCGCGATGCCGAGCAGCGAACCCCAATACACAAATTCGCCGGTCAGCATATCCTCCATCGGGAAAACGCGCTCGTTCAGCCAACGGTCGAGCGGCAGGCCCTCGCCATAGCCGCGCAGCAGCGTCATCGGCACATGGCAATGCGTGTTGACCAGCCCCGGCAGCAGCACCTTGCCGCAGCCGTCGTAGGTTTCGCCAAAATCCTCTTTGGGCCGCTCGGCTCCCACATAGGCAATCCGGTCTCCCCGGGTCCCCACATAGCCCTCTCGGATGAGCGAAAAATGCTCGTCCAATATCGAAATTCTTTCAAATAACATGCTGATTTCTCCTATCTGTTGTTAGCTTGCCCCTATTTTTCTGTGCAGAGACACAACGCACGATCTATGTAAGCGGCGGAGTGCCGCTGAAAGTCCTCTGCTATACCCGGTCCAGCCCCTCGATGATGCTTGCCAGCAGAGTGGAAAAACGCTCATAGGCCATATCCGCAGCCTGCGTGACCTCGTCGTCGTCAATTTCCCCGCCCGTCATACCCGCGGCTAGATTGGTGATGCACGAGATCCCCAGCACCCGCAACCCGCACTGCGCTGCAGCAATCACCTCGGGCACCGTGGACATTCCCACGGCGTCGGCACCCAGAATACGCAGCGCACGGATTTCCGCGGGCGTTTCAAACTGCGGGCCGGGCATATAGGCATACACGCCCTCCCGCAGCCCGACGCCCAGTTCGCCGGCCTTCTGTTTGGCAAGCGCGCGCAGGGACGGGCTGTACGCCGTGGTCATATCAAAAAAGCGTTTGCCGAATGCGTCCAGGTTGCGGCCGCGCACCGGGCTGTCGTCGAAGAACTTGATGTGGTCGGTGATCAGCATTAGATCTCCCACCGAAAACGCCTCGTTGACGCCGCCGGCAGCATTGGTCAAAACCAGCGTGCGCACGCCCAGCAGCCGCAGCACCCGCACGTAAAAGGCCGTCTGTGCAAACGAATAGCCCTCATAAAAGTGAAACCTGCCGGACAAAAACAGGACGTTTCGTCCCCCAAGCCGTTTGAACACCAGCTTGCCCGCATGGGATGCGACCGTGGACACCCCAAAGCCGGGAATCTCCCCATAGGGGATCTCGCAGAGCGTGTCCTGTTCCGCGATGCGTCCAAGACCCGATCCCAGCACGACGGCGGTGTCCGCTCTGCCGGGCAGCCGGTCCGCAATGGCCTGCGCGGCTTTCTGATACTCGTCAAGCGTGAATTCCATGGTGGTTCTCCCCTTCTTTACTATCTTTCTTTTATTCTGCCGCTCGGAGCGCGACGGGCTTTTTCTTTTTGCTTGGTTCTCCTTAACCCAAAGATTCATTTCTCCTTTAGTCTGTCGCTCGGGCCGCGACGGGCCTTTTGTTTTTGCTTGGTTCTCCTTAACCTACAGACTCATCTTTCCTTTAGCTCGTCGC
>CATNEU010000097.1 GCA_950097605.1 uncultured Oscillospiraceae bacterium
GACAAGACCAGTTTTTTCTTCATCGAGCGCGAGCTGGTCAAATGGGCCAAAAACGAGATCAACACCCACGAAAAGGCCGACGAATATCTGCAATATCTCGTGAAAAAGAAATCCAACGAATCCAATATTATGATGGCGTTCGGCATCCACGGCCGCAGTCTCTCGCGGAAAGAACAGAGCCTGATTGCCTCCTGGTGCGGCAAACTCGGGTTCGACCTGCCGATGATCCGGCTGGCCTATGAACGATGTATCGACCGCACGGGCAAACTGTCTTTCCAATACATCAACAGCATTTTGGAATCCTGGCACTCCAAGGGCATCAAAACACCCGTGGACGCCGACAATGAGAACAAAAAGCGCAGCGAAAACAACGATTTTTCGTCCAAGCCCTCGTACGACCTGGACGAGTTCGAGCGTTTCAGCATTTTGAACACCCCAACGATACACACCAAAAAGGATTGATTCGATGTCTTTCGATAAACAGGTATATGAAAAGGCCCACCGCATCCTCTCCTCCAGGCGGCAGCGCGGCAAGCAAACCGGCGAGCGCCGCCGCGAGGAAGTCTACCACAAACTGCCGCAGATCGCACGGATTGACCGGGAGCTGGCGCAGACCAGTATCCAGGTTGCCAAAACGGTGCTTTCCGAAAAACAGCCGGGCGGGCTGCTCGACGGGCTGCGCCGGCAAAACCTGCAATTGCAGCGGCAAAAGCGGGAATTGCTGGCGCAAAACGGGTATCCGGCCGACTATCTCGAACCGGTTTGCGTTTGTCCCCTCTGCCGCGACACCGGCTATGCAGACGGGAAAAGGTGCGGCTGCTTTGTCAAGATCCTCTCGGATATTGCCCGGGAAAACCTAAAGGGTTCCACAGGGCTTTCGGATTGCAGCTTTTCAAACTTCCGGCTGGACTTTTATCCCACGGAACCCGACCGCGCCTCGGGCGTCTCGCCGCGCGAGAAGATGGAGCAGGTATACGCCTATTGCCGCGATTATGCGCAGACGTTCAGCCCCGCCTCCCCCAGCCTGTTTTTATACGGTGCGACGGGGCTCGGCAAAACGCACCTCTCCCTGGCAATTGCGGATGTGGTGATCGCCAACGGCTTCGGCGTGCTCTATTACAGCACGCAAGACTTGATCCGGGAAATCGAGACCGAGCGGTTCCACACGGCGGGCCCCGAGCGCGGCGGCGCGTTCGCGCGGATCACCGGCTGCGACCTGCTGATCCTCGACGACCTGGGCGCGGAATTCACCTCGCCGTTTGCCTCCTCGGTGATCTACGACGTGATCAACTCCCGGCTGGGCGCCCGCCGGCCCACAATCGTGAGCACCAACCTCACGCTCAAGGAGCTGGAGTCGAAGTATTCGCAGCGCATCACCTCCCGCATTCTCGGCCATTACAAGGACCTGCGGTTTCTGGGCAGCGATATCCGCATGATCAAAAAGAAATACCGGCTTTGAATACGGCGTGCCGGCGCCCGCCGCAAATCGAAGATTTGCACGGCGCAGTTATTGCATTACAGCAAAAATAGCGTCCAAAGGTATATGCCGCATATTTGTCCCGTTCAGCGGCTATTTTTTCATGCGCGGCCGAGCCGATTCAGAAAATTTTAAGCATTTGACAAGGAAATCTTTCTAAAGCGTTTGTAATCCGCCTATAAACTGTATACAGAGAAAGGGAAACTGTCTCTCTCTGTCGAGCAACGAGTCAGGAGGCCTGTTCATGAGCGCAGAAATACTGATCGTCGACGACGAGGTTGAAATTGCCGACCTTGTGGAGCTCTACCTCCAAAACGAAAACTATACCGTACACAAGTTTTACAACGCCGCGGACGCGCTGCGGTGCATCGAAACCACGCCGCTCGACCTGGCGATTCTGGACGTGATGCTGCCGGATATGAGCGGCTTCGATATCTGCCGCAAAATTAGGGAAAAGCATATGTTCCCCGTCATCATGCTCACGGCCAAAACCGAGGATATGGATAAAATTACCGGTCTGACCATCGGTGCGGACGACTATATCACCAAGCCGTTTAACCCGCTTGAGCTCATCGCGCGTGTGAAAGCGCAGCTACGCCGTTTTATGCGCTACAACGAGGGCGGCAAAAAAGAGGACGAGGACGTGATAGATTTTTCCGGGCTGGTCATCAACCGGCGCACCCACGAGTGCACCCTCAACGAGCAGCCAATCCCGCTCACCCCCACCGAGTTTTCGATTCTCTGGATCCTCTGCGAAAACCGCGGGGAAGTGATCAGCTCGGAGCAGCTCTTCGAGGAGGTTTGGGGCGAAAAATACCTCGGCAGCAACAACACCGTGATGGTGCACATCCGCCACCTGCGCGAAAAAATGCACGAGCCGGTCGGCAAGCCCCGCTTTATCAAAACCGTATGGGGGGTTGGCTACAAAATTGAAAAATAGCTTCTCCGCCTTAAAACGGCGGATCATGCTGCAGATAGCCGGTGCGGCTGCTGCCGCGGCCCTCATCGGCTATATTATCCTGCATGTGTTTGTGGACGGTATCTTCCAGGACCCGTTCGCCAACTTCTTCGTCTCGCTGTGCAAGGGCCTTGGCTTCAGCGAATTCCGCGCGCTCTGGCTCTACCAGGTGATCTTCCGGGACAACAAGACGCTGTTTATCATGGTCGGCCTGCTGCTTCTGCTGCTGGTCTCCTGCTACCTGGCCATGTCGCGGTTCTCGAAATACCTCAACCAGATCGGCACGGCGCTCGACCGGGTGTTCAACGAGACCAACGAGCCCGTAGAACTGCCGGGCGAGCTGCGCCCGATGGAGCTCAAGCTCAACACGATCAAAGCGACGCTTGGCCAGCGCCAGCAGGACGCGGTACAGGCCGAACAGCGCAAAAACGACTTGGTCGTCTATCTCGCGCACGACCTCAAAACGCCGCTGACTTCGATCATCGGCTATCTGAGCCTGCTGGACGAAGCGCCGGACATGCCCGCCGAACAGCGCGCGCGCTATGTGGATATCTCGCTCGAAAAGGCCTATCGCCTTGAAGAGCTCATCAACGAGTTTTTCGAGATCACACGCTTCAACGTGCAGAACATCGTATTGGAGAAACAGCCGGTCAACGTCTCGATGATGCTGGAGCAGCTTGTGGACGAATTTTATCCCACCATGCGCTCCAAAAGCCTCTCCTGTTCGCTTTCGGCCGGGGACGACATCTCGGTGATGGCGGACGCCGATAAGCTCGCGCGCGTCTTCGACAACCTGCTGCGCAACGCCGTCGCCTATAGTTTCCCCAATACGTCTATCGAGGTGTCGGCCTGCGTGCACGAGGGCAGCCTGCAGGTGTTTTTTCGCAACAAGGGCCGGCCCATCCCCGCGCACAAGCTGGAGTCCATCTTTGAAAAATTCTACCGTGTGGATTCCTCCCGTTCCACCCAGACCGGCGGCAGCGGCCTTGGGCTTGCAATTGCAAAAGAGCTCGTGACGCTGCACGGCGGTTCGATCCACGCGGTCAGCAATGCGGAGTATACCCAGTTTACGGTGCAGCTTCCTCTCTGAGGGCCGCCATATGCAAAACCCGCCCGGGCCATGATCATGGCCCGGGCGGGTTTTCTGTTTTTTATTGGCTGGGACTGCAATGCATCTCAAAAACAATCCGTTTGCGGCCGGAACAGGCGGATGCTATTGCGCTTTCAGATACGCCTTCAAAGCAAGCCCTATAAATTTGGCTGCGCCGTCTCCATATTTTTGATCCGTTGCCTGGATATAGTTGGGGTCTGTCAGGTACGCCTCCGCCATACAGGACCAATAGTTTTCACCCATAGTAAGGCCGCGATTGGTTTCATTTGTAAACGAAACCAACTCGTCCACAATCGTCTGCACATCGGAAGACGCGGCGTCTTTGCGCAGATCTGCTGTGAGTCTTCCGGTGATCTCCTCCCCCTTTGCAAGCAGGCCGCCGACTTCCGATTTGGAAATCTTCGGGCCGTTTTCTAAAAAATCCTCCAGGCTTTTTTGCATGGCCGACGTGAAGTTTTCCATATCGCCATATTGTTTTACCGCCCTTTGTGCAATTTCGTTTTCATTCGATTTGAGTGCATCGAGCATTGCATCAAAATTTTCCATACTGCCCAGTTGTTTCACAATTTTGTCCGTATGCGTCTTTTTGAATGCTGCCAAAACACGAAAATACTCGCTTGTGTCAAACTCTTTAAAATCCATACTTGTTTCCCCCTGTATCAGTTTATCCAGCCGGTTTAATAAGACGCTCAAACGGTCCCGCTTGATCCGTATCAGCTCCCGTTGCTTTTTGTAGGCGGCCGTTTTATCAAACCGGGGATCGTCCAAAATGGTTTTGATTTCCCGCAGCGTGAAATCGAGTTCTTTAAAAAATAAAATCTGCTGCAACACTTCCAGCGCGCCTTTGTCGTACAGACGGTATCCGGCGTCGGTCGTCGCCGTTGGCCTCAGCAGGCCAATTTCATCATAAAACTGGAGCGTGCGGACGCTGACGCCTGTTAACGAGGCAACCTGTTTGACTGTCATCACGTCGGTTCATCTTCTTTCAGAATAGAATTTCACCTATGGGAAACGGGCGTTGCCTGCCGGAAAGCTTTCCAACTCCTACTGTACACTATCACCATGCGTGATAGTCAATCCTTTTTTTGAACGGATCGGGGGGAATTTTTGACGGTATCGCGCCATGTACCTTGTTTTAGGCCAGCACGCCCAGACATTTTAGTAGCGCCACGCAATCCCGGAAGGCTTTTCGGTATACAAAGCACTCCTGTTGTCCGTACACATCCGTGAGCAAGTCAAAGCATTCGGTTGCAAACTCCTTTTCGTCTGCCCGGAGCATATAGTCGCAGTCGCGGTTCATCCGGTCGAGTTTTTCTTGCAGCAGGCAGGATTGTTCGGTTTCCCTGAATGCTTTGACCGCGTTCTCGAAGAGCTGGTCGATAAAAAACTCATATTGCTGTTGATTCGTCATTTTGTTTTCGTCCTTTCTTTTTTCCCAACCATGCCTTGAAAGGATGTCCAGTGTATGCTATACTATTTACACTGCATATCCTTTCTTTTGGGATGTGTTGGGTGTGGGGAAGCGGCTGTACTTTGTGGAAGTGTGGGCCGCTTCCTTTACTTTTTTTGTAGGTCGTCTTTTAAACGTTGAATTCCATCGCGTATTCCTTCCGCCCTGTTCTTATCGTTTTCCTTGCAATACTGATCCAGTATTTGCAAAGTCTGATCATCCACACGGGCTTTGACGGAATGTCGTTTCGGACTGTCTGTTGGACGCCCTATTTTTTTGTTTGCAGCCAGATGAGCACCTCCTTTCGGACCACATAACTATACTACGATAATGTGGGCCATAAGTCAACATATTTCCAGAATATTTTACCAAACAATTCGTGTGGTACTCTACACAGATATGTGATTCCTATTTCCTCTGGCTCGTCGCTCAGGCCGCGACAGGCCCCCACTTTTTCGTGAGGAAAAAGTGGGCAAAAACTCAGTCAAGAGGGCTAACGGCTCCGCTCCATTTGATGGTACGCTGTACACAGAACAGCAAAGGGCGACGGCATAGCGGTCGCGGGATGGTTTGTGGTTGGTCGCGGGCCTGCCCCCTTCACGATCCCCGGTCCAGAAGGGAAGCTAAACCGATAGAAAAAAGCTCGCTGCAAAGGAGGGGAAACTTGAAAATCAGCCCCTCCCTTGCAGAAAACATCCTAAAAGCACCCCCACTCGGGTACGGCTGGGGATTGTTAAGGGGCGCTTCTTCCGACCCATCAGCGCACCCTCTGCGACCGCCGCACCCTCGCCCTTCGCTTATCTGAAAACGGCGTATAGTCAAATGGAGGAAGGCAGCGGCACCCCTTAACCAGATTTTTGCTTCCTTTTTGTCTGCCAAAAAGGAAGGGCCCGTCGCGGCCCGAGCGACAAACTATAAAATAAATGAATCTATACGTTGAGAAAAACAGAACACAGAACAACAAACAGCCCTGTGCTTACATACAAGCACAGGGCTGTTTGTTTTAAAAGACAGAGCCTTTACCCATTGTTCTGATCTTCATTTCGGATCTGCACACGCCGGATTTTGCCGCTGATCGTCTTGGGAAGCTCCTCCACAAACTCAACAATGCGTGGGTATTTATAGGGGGCCGTCAGGCGTTTCACATGGTCCTGCAGCTCCTTTTTAAGTGCGTCGGACGGCTTGTAACTCTTGGTCAGCACAATGGTCGCCTTAACGACCTGCCCG
>CATNEU010000098.1 GCA_950097605.1 uncultured Oscillospiraceae bacterium
TGCCGGTTTCGAGCGAAACCGGCGCAGGCATTGATGCGCTGAAAGAGGTGCTGGAAGAGGTTCTCGCCACGGAACCGGACGGCCCGGATGGAGAACCGGATTTTACAGAATAGAAAAAGATACGGCAGGCTGATAACAGCCAGTGAAGGAGAGTGAGCAGATGTTTGTTTCTGATAGCCTGGGTGTCAACGAAAGCGGCAACCTCACAATTGGCGGGCTGGATACGGTTTCACTCGCGGAGAAATACGGCACACCGCTGTATGTGATGGACGAGGACGAAATCCGGGGCAACCTGCGCCGGTTTAAAGCTTCGATGGATAAATACTACAAAGGGCATGGGCTGGTGGCCTATGCGTCCAAGGCGTTTAACTGTCTGGCGATGTGCAAAATTGCCGCCGAGGAAGGCGTGGGGCTGGACATTGTTTCGGGCGGAGAGCTGCACACGGCGCTGCGGGCCGGTTTCCCGGCCGAGAAGATGTTTTTTCACGGCAACAACAAAACCTCGGTTGAGCTTGCCATGGCGGTGGAAAACGGCGTGGGCCGCATCGTGGTGGACAATGTGTCCGAACTCATGGTTCTGAATGCGATTGCGAAGGCGGCGGGCAAAAAGGCGAATATCCTGTTCCGCATCAAGCCCGGCATCGACGCGCACACGCACGACTTTGTGCGCACCGGCCAAATCGACTCGAAGTTCGGGCTGGCGCTGGAAACCGGCGAGGCGCTCGAGGCGGTCCGGCAGGCGGCTTCCCTGGACGGCGTCGCCCTCAAGGGCCTGCACTGCCACATCGGCTCCCAGATTTTCGATATCGACCCGTTTGTACATGCGGCCGAGGTCATGATTTCGTTTATCGCGCAGATCAAACAGGAGACCGGCATCGAGATCGAGCAGCTCAATCTCGGCGGCGGCTTCGGCATCAAGTATCTCGGCTCGGATGACCCGGCCCCGTATGAGGAGTATATGCGGCGGGTGTCCGGCGCGGTCGAGGCGCGCTCGAAAGAGCTTGGCGTCAAAGAGCCGTATATCATCATCGAGCCGGGCCGCTCGATTGTGGGCCCCGCCGGGATCACGCTCTACCGCGTCGGCGCGGTTAAAGAGATTCCGGGCGTGCGCACCTATGTCTCGGTGGACGGCGGGATGACCGACAACCCGCGCTATGCGCTCTACCATTCGGAATACGAGGCGATGATCGCCAACAAGGCGGGCAGAGAGCGCAGCGCGGTCGTGACCGTTGCGGGCAAGTGCTGCGAGAGCGGCGACCTGCTCGGCGAAGGCATGCACATCCAGCCCTGTGAGGCGGGCGATATCCTCGCGGTGCTGGCGACCGGCGCGTACAACTACTCGATGTCCTCCAACTACAACCGCGTGCCGCGTCCGGCCGTTGTGATGGTGAAAGGCGGCGAAGCGCGCGAGGTCGTCAAGCGGGAGACGTTTGACGACCTGCTCCGCAACGACGTCCTCTAGCGCACGCTGGACGGCGGCTTGCTTGTTCCCGCCTTGGCCGGTTGCGTTGAACCGGCTGGAAACAAAAGAAATCCACGGTCCGCAATCAGGACCGTGGATTTCTTTTGTTTCCAGCCGGCATGGTCATCAGCCGGGATTGCCTTTGTATGCGCGTATTGTTTCGGGATAGGGGTATACATAGGACTTGTAGTCCGTGCGCGACCGCCAGCCCGAATCGAAATAGTAGAAGAAGGAGGCAAGGTTGTGAGAGGCCTTGGCATTGAAAATTTCCTTGACCTTTTTTGGAACCGCGGCGCCGGACGCCTGCAGCGCGGGGGCCAGCGCCAGCGTGACGGGCGTTTGCAACTGCTTGCCAATGATCGACACCGGGTCGTGCTGGATGCGGTAGCAGGCATAGACCGCGCCGATACCGGAATTTTGAATGTAATTGCGGTATTTCTGCCCGATGAGAGGGGGCGGCATTCCCAGCCCATTGAAGTTGACAACGCGCTCCACCGGCTTTCCGGCATAGGCCGCGGCGGCCGCGCCCACCTGGGCCAGATACCCGCCCAGCGAATGCCCGGTCACATAGATCTTGCAATCCCGATACTTGGTGGCCATCTGCGTGCCGAAGCTCACGGCGCAGTTCGCCTCCGGGGTGCCCACCGGGAAAAGCGCATCGTTACCCCATTCCTGCCATTCGCTGGTCCCGCGGAAGGCGAGCACAACCTGCTTGTCGTTTTTAAACACGTTTGCGGAAAACAGCCCAAAGGCGCCCGCAGTGTGGGCGGGGCGCATCGTGATGCTCTCCACGAGCTCCCAGTCGTTCATCACCTCCTGCGGGGAGGCGTATTGCAGCAGGGAAGGGTCCTCATAGTTGCCGGGGCCGTAGGAATCCAGATAGGCGAGCTTGGCGAACATCGCGTAATCGCGGTCGCTCATGTTCCAGGTCAGCACCTCGCTGTCCCTGCCGTCGATGATGCCGTCGCCGTCGGTGTCCATATCAATCGGGTCGGAACGCAGGCAGGCGTAGGTCTTGCCGTTTTCCTGCCGGATCACCAGCTCCTCGCCGTTTTTGAGGCCGTCGTTGTCCAGGTCCGGGTTTTCATCGAAGTCGATGTCCTTATAGCGCTGGGCGCCCGTCCCGTCCGTCAGCGTGCCCTCTTTCAGCCGCCGTGCGTAATAGTCGGAAATGCCGTCCTCGTTTGCATCGGTTTCACGGTCGGTATCGCCGATGTCCAATTGGCTGATCACCTGATCCATCAGGCGCTCAATGACCGGGATGTCCGCCGGCAGGATCGCACGGCAGTCCTGATAGACGTATTTTGCTGCCAGCAAGTCTTCCGCGCTGTCCAGATAATTGCCGTCGAAATCCTGCCAAACATTGTGGAACTTCTGCGATTTGTGTAGCACCTGCCCGCCCAGGGGATCTTGTTCAAACAGGGTAAACGTCCCGCTTCCCGGCCAGCCGTCGTTTGTCCAGCGGTCCGCCTTGATGACCTGGATATAGTTTTTGGTGGGACTGTATGGCAGGGGCCATCCGTCGTTGGGGACGGTGACGCAGTCGGACCAGTCGGCATAAAAGCGGATGACAACCAGGGGCTTTTTATCGCTTTCCGGATTGGTAAAGTGATCGCGAATCTCCGAGAGGCTCATCATCTGAATAGACGGATGATGCTCCTCCAGATAGCAGTTGATTCCCCATGAGGCATAGCCGTTTTCTTGATAGAGCCCAAACTGAGTGGAGTCCATCCAGCTGTATAAATAGGTATTGGCAAACAGGGAGTCCTCTGGATAGCCTTGCTGCATCTCTTCGCTGGATTCCGGCAGCATGTCCAGGGCGTTGGTCAAAAACACAACGTCCGGCATTACTTCCTCTTTCCAAATTTCATCCTGCGACTTTTTATCCAGCAGCAGATATTTGGAAAAGTGGTGGATTGGGGCGCTGACCGTGTTGCCCTGCACCGTCTGGCCGGGCAGCTCTTCGAGCAGTTGGGTTTCCTCGTTGTAGTAATAGATGGCGGGCACGAAGTCCGCGTTCCGCAGCAGGCTTTCGTCGAAGGCAAAACGCAAACTGCCAGAATCAATCTCTCCATCCACATGGAAATCATAGGCTTCACCTAAGAAACCGGGCACTTCGTTGTTTAGAATTTTGTCTGTCTCCGCAAGCTTCTGAACGCGCAGGGAGTCGGCCTGCTTGCCGTCGATCTCCACCGACACCGTTGGAACGGTGGCTTCCTCCCCGTCCAGGTTTTCGCAGCCCGTGGTTGCGGTGAGCGGCGTTTCCCCGTCCGGCACGCCGTCGCCGTTGCTGTCCGGTTTGAGCGGATCCAGGCCCAGCTCCAATTCCTTGCCGTCGCTGATGCCGTCCCCGTCGGTGTCCGGGTTGCCGGGGTCTGTCCCAAGCTGTGTTTCTTTCAGGTCGTCGAGCCCGTCGAAGTCGCTGTCGGCCACAAAAGGATTGCTTCCAGCTTTGCATTCCTCGATGTTTTTCAGGCCGTCCCGGTCAAAATCCTCGTCGCCGTCCAGTATGCCGTTGTCATCCGTGTCCGCTTTCAGGGGGTCGGTGTATAGCTCCGCAACCTCCTGATAGTCGGTTAACCCGTCCCCGTCGGTATCGGGATTGTTGGGATCGGTGCCGTAGACCGCCTCCATGGCGTTCAACAGGCCGTCCCCGTCGTCATCGCCCTGGTCCAGACCCAAGGCGTCCATATTTTCTTCGCAGGTGTTGAGAATGGCGATGGTTTCGGAGCCTGTGTTCCCACGCGCGTCGGTTGCCGTGACAGTGACCAGGTTTTTCCCCAGCATCAGGCCAAACGGGTCGATGCGCCATTCCTTGCCGGCAGGCAGTTCGCCGCTGCCCAGCAGATATCCGTTTTGTGCAAGCTTCACCTCATAGGACAGCGTTTCGATGGAATAGCTGCTCTCCACCGTGCCCGTGAGCGCGGGCAGGCGCTCGGAAACGAGATACGTCCCGCTGTCCGTATCGTATCCCATCTCGCTGGCGTCGATGTGGACGGCGGGCACCAGCGCGGGGGAATCATAGCGGACGGTGACCTGGACGGTGCTGGATTGGCCGCCGTATGTAAAGCTGTTGGAAACGGTGAACTGTTTCCTTTGAGCCGCGGCAAACGTGGTGAGCTGCAGCATGGGCAGGGTCACGGACACGCACAGCAACACGGCGAGCAGCCGGAACGCCTTTTGATTCCGGCGCAAAAGGAAGACGCCCAGCACGCAGGCCCCGCAGAGCAGCACGGCGCCCAGGACCATGGCCGGGCGGTCCCCGGTGGACGGGTTGCCGGCGGTTTCACGCGCAATCGCGGAAAAACCAAGCTCGAGGGTTTCCCCGGCTTCGAGCACGGCGGCTTCGGTATGCTTCCGGCTTTCCGCCGCAAAGGCCAGGTGCTCGGGAAGGGAAGCGTCGAGCTCGACATGCTGCACCGGAAAATCGTTGGTGTTGGTTAGTATGGCGGTCAGTTCCACTTGCTGGCCCTTCTCGTAGCGCTCCTGCCCGCAGGTTAGAGCAACCTGCAGCCCGTCCTGCGCCGCGTCCGCGGCGGCCGGTGTGAGCGTGCCGCCCATCAACAGCAGCAGGGACAGCAGCAGGGCGGCTATTTTTTTGCCTTTCAATTTTCACTCCTCCTTGATGATTCGACAGTGGTAGCTGTGTTTTGCACCTCCTTTCCGCATGTGGTGGACGCAGGCGGACGCCTGTGCAAAAAAATGGTATATTTCTGCTATAAAACCAGTATACCACAACTTTTTTATTGATTGTCCCTATATTTTATAGGTATCGAGCATTGAATTTATAAAAAAGATGCGGTAAAATGAAAGCATTGTAAAGGCGGGAAAGAAATTGCCGGTCTATTCACCAATATGGGCGCATAGGAGAATGCAGCATGACAATTGATATCAACATGGTTTTGACTGTTTTTATGTGGGTTTTTTCCCTGCTGATTTTCATTTCCAACCGGAAAAGCAGCACAAACCGCTGGTGCTCGCTCGGCATTATCATTTTCAGCTTAGGAGGTCTTAAAGAGTATTTCCTTTTCTCACTGGCCCCTTCTCTGGCGGCGAAAGGCGTGCTCAGCCTGCCGGCGGCAGAAAAAGTCTACTCTGTTTTGACGGCCATTTTGTATTACATGGCCATGCCGGCTGTTTTGATCTTCGTTTTAAATTTTTGCAATTTTAATCAGACCCATCCCCGGTTGTTGAAGTGGATCAAACGGCTGCTGATCCTCCCTTGCGTTGTCTTGATGCTGGCATATCCGCCGGACCAGACCAGGGATTTTCAGCTTTCGAGCCCTGTTTATTGGTATGTGGCCGCGGCATACAATCTGTCCTATGGCGTTTTTGTGACGGTGATCATGTTTCGAACGCTATTGCAAGAAAGAAACCCCGCGCTGCGCAAACAAAAAAGGCTGGTCTCGATGATTGCGGTTCCGCCGATTTGGTATTGGCTGATCACCATATTCGTCATCCATGCGCTGCAATTGAAGCGGTATTTCAAATTGTGGCAGGGCAATTTGTTCATTATCGTACTGCTGCTGCTGTTTTACATCTGCATGGCGTTCCGCGAGGGGATGATGGGGCTGAAACTCAATGGGGAAAACTATCAATGGGACTCCGATGTGAAAATGATCAACAAGGGGGCCCATTACACAAGCCATATCCTCAAAAACGAGCTCTACAAAATCAAATGGTGCATTGCCAACCTGCGGAAGAAATGGGCGCCGCACGTTCCCGAAGAGGTTGAAATC
>CATNEU010000099.1 GCA_950097605.1 uncultured Oscillospiraceae bacterium
CCGGTCCAGAAGGGAAGTTACGCTGATATGAAAAGGCCCGCTGCAAAAGAGGGGAACTTTATATAGGCCCCTCCTTTGCAGGGAACCTTCTGAAAACATCCCCACTCGGGCACGGCTGGGGATCGTTAAGGGGCGCGTCTTCCGACCCATCAGCGCACCTCCTGCGACCGCCGCGCCGTCGCCCTTTGCCCATCCGAATACGGCGTAGGGTCAAATGGAGGAAGGTAGCGGCACCCCTTAACTGAATTTTTGCCTACTTTTTCTTCACGAAAAAGTAGGGGCCTGTCGCGGCCTGCGCGACAAACCAAAAGATAGATGCATCAAAAAGCTATAGAACAAAACCAGTTATATAAAAGGAAACACCCACAGCACGCCCGAGCGAAAAATGAAAAGAGAGATGCGTCTGATTGTTATAAAAATATAAAAACATATAAACGTCTATTATAAAACCAGAGCGGCAAGCCCCACATCGTAGGGCTTGCCGCTCCAATCATTCATTCAGCCTTGTCCGAAGCTGCATCAAAATCTTTTTCTCCCGCCGCGACACCTGCACCTGTGTCATCCCCAGCACCTTTGCGGTTTCGGTCTGCGTCTTGTTTTCAAAATAGCGCAGCATCACGAGCTTACGGTCGCTTGCCTCCAGCCGGACGATTGCCTCTTTCAGCGACAGCAGGTCAGTGACCTCCTCCTCGGGCGGGTCCACCGGGATGTCGAGCTGACCGCCGCCCTCCTCGTCGCTCCCGGTCAGAGAAACGGGGTGCATCGAAGCGGAAACGGCCTCGGCCGCCTCCTCCTGCGTGATACCCAGCAGCTCCGCCAGCTCCCCGATGGTTGGTTCGCGGCCGTTTTTCTGCAAAAAACGCTCACGTGCGCGGGTGGTTTTCAGCGAAAGCTCCTTGAGCGTCCGGCTCACCTTCACGCTGCCGCCATCCCGGAATAGGCGTTTCATTTCCCCAAGAATCACCGGCACCGCATAGGTCGAAAACTTCACGCCTCTGTCCTCGTCGAAGGCGTCCGTTGCCTTGATGAGTCCGATACAGCCCGCCTGGAACAAATCGTCATATTCAATGCCTCTGCCCTTGAACCGGTGCGCGCAGGAATGCACCAGGCCCATGTTGCCGCTGATGACCTCTTCGCGGCTGCCGCGCACCGGCCTATCCATGCAATGCGGGCCGGCTTTTGAGCGTTTTTTCCATTGTAACCGTCGTGCCGCCGCCGACCCGGGAGGACACCCGTATTTTGTCCATAAAAGACTGCATAACCGCAAAGCCAAGTCCCGCGCGCTCGCCCGTTGTGCAGGTGGTATACAGCGGCTCCATTGCCTGCTTGACGTCCGGGATGCCGCAGCCCTTGTCCCGGACGCGGATTTGAATTTTTCCGCCCTCGAGGATGCGGGCCTGTATGTATACGGTGCCGAGCGTATCCTTATAGCCATGGACAATGCAGTTGGTCACAGCTTCCGAAATGGCCGTTTTGATATCCGTCACCTCATCCACGGTTGGATCCAGTGCCGCGACAAACGCCGCCACGGCGATCCGGGCAAAGCTCTCGTTGGCAGACCGGCTGGGAAAGCTCAGCTTCATCTCGTTGCGTACAGTCACCTCTTCGCCCCCTTTTCAATCACGGCAAGACGGTCGAGTCCGGCCAGCTTCATCACCTTCTGGATATGGACATTCGCGCCCGCAATCACAACTTCTCCAGCAAACTGCTGCATGAGCTTATACCGGCCCATCACCAGCCCAATTCCCGAGCTATCCATAAACGTCACATCGCGGAAATCCAAAATCAGCATCTGCGGCTTAATCCGGTCACAGGCGCTGTCAATTTCGTCGCGCATTTCCTTGGCACAGTGATGGTCGATCTCCCCAGAGAGATAGGCCGTCACAGCGTGCTCGCCACATTCCATTTTAACAGACATCGCGCACCACTCTTTCCCTGTATTTTTTCATCTCCGCCGCACCCCGTCCGGACTGTGGGCCGGCACGGCTGGGGAGCTGTATTCTACCGTCTGCCTGGCGGGAACTTGTCCGGCTTTTCCGAACAGAAAGAAAATCCCCTATTCCAAGAATAAGGGATTTTCTGTAAAAAACAAAACCTATTTTGTCGCCTGCTCAAATAATTTCCATAAAACGGGTCTCGCTACAAGCTGCCCTCTTGTTTCCACTGCAATACCATCCGGCGCGCATCGCCCGCCAGGAACAGAGAGCCAAAAATGAGAATCAAATCCTGTTCGCCGCTCTCTCGCAGCGCGCGGCGGATGCCGTGCTCAATGCTGTCGTCCGCCGAAACGCTGCCGCACCACTTGGACGCAATTGCTTTGAGGTCCATTGCAGGCATCGCCCTTGGATTCAAAGGCGTAACGGCGATCACGCGTTTGCACATCGGCAGGATATGCCGCAGGCTATTCTCCACCTCTTTGTCCGCCAGCATACCCACCACCGCCGTGACGTCGCGGTCCACCAGCAGCTTCAGGTTATCGGCAAGCGCAGCAACGCCGGCCTCGTTGTGCGCGCCGTCGAGGATCATAAACGGATTGGCCGAAAGCACTTCAAAACGCGCCGGCCATTTCACCGCCTGCAGGCCCGCCATGATATTCGCATCGGTAATCATAAAGCCGCGGCTTTTCAGCGCGCCGATTGTCTCCACGGCCGTAATCGCGTTGGCAACCTGGTGCCTGCCCACGAGCGGAATCCGAAGCGTAAACCGGTCATAGCGGAACACGGTGCCATACAGGTCGCTCGAGAGGATCTCCGCAGCGGAGAGGTTGGGCCGGATCAGCGTGTTGTTCTCCTCAAACGCGCGCTGCATAATCACCGTAAGCGCCTGCGGGTCCTGGTCGGGATAGGTCACGGTGATGCCCAGCGGCTTGATGATCCCGCACTTTTCATAGGCAATCTGCGCCACATTGTCGCCCAGCACCTGGGTGTGGTCGAGGCTGATCGACGTGATCACCGAAACCAGCGGCGGCTCGATGATGTTGGTCGCATCGAACCGGCCGCCAAGCCCCACTTCAAGACAGACGATGTCGCAGCCGCTCGCCTCAAACCAGCAAAGCGCAATTGCCGTGACGATTTCAAACTCCGTGGCGCTCTCTTCGGTTTCGGCCAGCCTGTCGGCGGCCTGGCGCACGCGGCCGGCCTGCTCGGCCAGCGCGTCCATACCGATCATCTCCCCGTCGATCTGCATCCGCTCGCGGAAGTCGATCACAAAGGGAGAGGTGTACATACCGGTCTTATAGCCCGCTGTGGTCAGGACCGACGCGATCATAGCCGTTGTGGAGCCCTTGCCGTTTGTACCGGCAATGTGCACAAACCGCAGGTTTTTCTGCGGATTTCCCAGCAGCTCCAATAGCCGCCCGATGCGCGCAAGCCCCGGCTTGGAGCCAAACCGCAGCAGGGAATGGATATACTCCATGGTCTCTTGATACGTCATACTCATAGGATGGGAATACTGCCTCCCTTTGATGGAAGCGCCTGCGGCGCATCCGTTTCCTTTCGCTGCCCGACCTGTCTGCACGGCTGCCAAAATCAGGCGCTCCCCTGCTTTTCAGGCGCGCCGTGCGTTCCCTCCATCCAAACCGGCAACCTGCCGGGCCGCATGAAAGTGTCGGAAATCCATACTATATTCTGTGTGCTTTTCAGAATTTCATACTATGGTGTACCGGGTCAGAGCTTTGCAAGGCTCTCCTCGATTTTTTCCAGGCGCTCTTTGGCCTTGGCGAGCTTGGCGCGCTCGTTGTCCACAACCGCAGCCGGCGCTTTGGCCACAAAGCTCTCGTTTGCAAGCTTGCCCGCAACAAATGCAATCTCCTTTTCACAGGCCAGTTTTTCCTTGGTCAGGCGGGCGGTTTCCTTTTCCCTATCCACCAGCTCGGCCATCGGAATAAACATCCGCGCGCTGTCGGTGACAACGCAGACGGCTCCTTCGGTCTCGGGATGATCCGTAAGCGTTACGCCAGAAGCGGAGGCCAGCCGCTCGAAAAACGGCGCCGCACCCGCAAACGTGTCGGTATACGCGGTCTCAATGAACACCTGTGCTTTTTTGCTCGGCGGCACGTTCATCTGGGTACGGGTGTTGCGCACTGCGCGAATCGCGTCCATCACACGCTCAAACGCAGCCTCCTCGGCATCAAACGCGAGCGCCTCGGAATAAACCGGATAGGGCGCAACCATGATGCTCTCGCCCTCATGCGGCAGCGCCTGCCAGATCTCCTCGGTGATAAACGGCATAAACGGATGCAGCAGCTTCAAGGTGTTCGACATCACATACACCAGCACCTGCCCTGCCGACCGGGCCGTTTCTCCACCCGCCGCCATGCGGGACTTGGTGAGTTCGATATACCAGTCGCAGAGGATGTCCCAAATGAAATCGTAGAGCTTCTGCACAGCGATGCCCAACTCGAATTTCTCCAGGTTCTCTCCCACCTCTTTGGCAAGGGTGTTGTATTTGCTGAGAACCCACTTATCCTCAATCATAAGTTGTTCCGGCAGCACGGCGGCGTCCACCTCTTCGGGCAGGTTCATCAGGATAAACCGCGTCGCGTTCCAGATTTTATTGGCGAAGTTGCGGCTCGCCTTGACCTTCTCGTCGGAATAGCGCATGTCGTTTCCGGGACTGTTGCCGGTCGCCAACATAAAGCGGAAGGCGTCCGCACCGTATTCTTCGATGACCTCGAGCGGGTCGATGCCGTTGCCGAGCGACTTGCTCATCTTGCGGCCCTGGCTGTCCCGCACAAGGCCATGGATAAACACCGTGTCGAACGGGGTCTCGCCCATCTGCTCCACGCCCGAGAAGATCATCCGCGCCACCCAGAAGAAGATGATGTCATAGCCCGTGACAAGCGTGTTGGTCGGATAAAAATAGTCGAGTTCCGGGGTCTTGTCGGGCCATCCCAGCGTGGAGAACGGCCAGAGCGCAGAGGAAAACCACGTATCGAGCGTGTCCTCGTCCTGCCGGATGTTTTTGCTGCCGCAGTGCGCACAGCAGTGCGGCTCCTCCCGGCTGACTGTGATCTCGCCGCAGTCCGCACAGTACCACGCGGGAATCCGGTGTCCCCACCAGAGCTGGCGCGAGATACACCAATCCTTGATATTCTCCATCCAATGGAAATAAATCTTCTCAAAACGCTCCGGGATAAACCGGGTTTTGCCGTTTTTGACCGCTTCAATCGCCGGCGCGGCAAGCGGCCCCATCTTGACAAACCACTGCTTGGAAACATAGGGCTCCACCGTTGTTTTGCAGCGATAGCAGGAACCCACGTTGTGCTTCATGTCCTCGATCTTGACGAGAAAACCGCCTTCCTCCAGGTCTTTGACAATCTGTTTTCTGGCCGTATAGCGGTCCAGCCCCACATATTTGCCGCCGTTTTCGTTGATCGTGGCGTTTTCGTGCATCACCACAATTACCGGCAGGTTATGCCGCAGGCCAACTTCAAAGTCGTTGGGGTCGTGCGCCGGCGTGATCTTAACAACGCCGGTTCCAAAGTCCATTTCAACATATTCGTCCGCAACCACCGGAATTTCCCGTCCCACCAGCGGCAGCGTCACGGTTTTGCCCACCAGGTGGCGGTAGCGCTCGTCGTCCGGATGCACGGCAACCGCCGTATCGCCCAGCAGCGTTTCGGGCCGGGTGGTTGCAAGCTCCAAATAGCCGCTGCCGTCGGTGAGCGGATAGCGCAGGTGCCAGAAGTGGCCGTCCTGCTCCTCATAGTCCACCTCTGCGTCGGAAATCGAGGTCAAGCAGTGCGGGCACCAGTTGATGATGCGCTCGCCGCGGTAGATCAGTCCCTTTTCATACAGGCGCACAAACACCTCATTGACGGCTTTGGAGCAGCCCTCGTCCAACGTGAACCGTTCGCGCTCCCAGTCGCAGGATGAACCCATCTTTTTCAACTGCTCGATGATGCGCCCGCCGTATTTTTCCTTCCAGTCCCAGGCGCGCTCCAAAAACTTCTCGCGCCCGAGGTCTTCCTTCGAGACGCCCTCGGCGCGCATCTGCTCGACGATTTTGGCCTCGGTAGCAATCGAAGCGTGGTCGGTGCCCGGCAGCCAGAGCGCCGCATAGCCCTGCATCCTTCTCCAGCGGATCAGGATATCCTGGAGCGTGTTGTCGAGCGCGTGTCCCATATGGAGCTGGCCGGTGATATTCGGCGGCGGAATCACAATCGTATAGGGCTTTTTATCAGGATCCACTTC
>CATNEU010000100.1 GCA_950097605.1 uncultured Oscillospiraceae bacterium
GGTGCAGACCGTGAAGGCCTCTTAAACAGCGGCGCGCTGTTAACGAACTGTCTATTGCAATCAGGCGGCTGAACTATTATAATGATAAACAACTGCTGCATGTAAATGCGGTCAAATGCGGCATGTACGGCGCCGGGAACAGATACGCGCCGGAATGCGCGCGGAAAAGGTGGAGGAAGCAAAAATGGAAGTTACAAAGGACACATTGATTGGCGAAATTCTCGACGCCGACAGGACAACGGCGGAGTATTTTCTTGAAATGGGGATGCACTGTCTGGGATGCCCCGCGTCCAGAGGAGAATCTCTGGAGCAAGCCTGCATGGTGCATGGCGTTTCGGTTGATGAAATGCTTTCTAAAATCAAAAAGCACTTTGAGAAAGCCTAACCCCATCCATAGCATACCGCTCATCGCGCCCGACAGCTCGCAAGAGTCATCGGGCGTTTTGCCGGTATTGGCGGGATAACACAGAAAGCGGGGGCGATGTATTGACACAACAAGAGCATCAGCAGACAGCGGGACTGCCGCTGCCCGGCGCCCGTCTGCTTGCCGCGGCGGCGTTGGTGCGGCCCGGGCGCGTCGTTGCGGATATCGGAACCGATCACGGCTATTTGCCGGCCTACCTGGTGCGGGCCGGGATCTGCCCGTTTGCATATGCCAGCGATATCCGGCCCGGCCCGCTTGCCAAAGCGCGCGAAACCGTGCGGAAATATGGGCTGGACAGCCGGGTTTGCTGCCTGTTGGGGGACGGCCTGGAGCAGGTGCCGCCGGGCAAAGCGGAGGATATTGTGATTGCGGGCATGGGCGGCGATATGATTGCAAACATCCTTGCAAACGCTGCATGGCTGCAAAACCCGGCGGTGCATTTGATTTTGCAGCCGATGACGGCGCAGAACGCGCTGCGCCGCTGGCTGTGTGAAAACGGGTTTGCCATCCAAACCGAGACCGCCGTATGCGAATCCAGGCACGTGTATACTGTGATGAGCGTCTATTACATAGGCAGAGCATCCAAATGGGACGAGGTGTTTTTGCAGGTTGGCCGGCATGGGGACAATCGGGACGCGGCGTCCGCCGCCTATATGCGAAGCAGAGCCCAGCGGCTGCAAAAAAAAGTGCGGGGGATGGAACGCGCGGCGCACAGCGACCCCGATGCAATCCGGTCTTATCAGGAGACGATTGATACAATTTTAAGGATGGTGGAGCGGTGTGAAAACAGTTGAGGAGATCTATCGTGTTTTGGACGGCCTCGCGCCGTTTGCGGACGCCGAGAGCTGGGACAACTGCGGCATACTGGCCGGCAACCGGAAAAACGGCGTGCGGGCCGCGCTTGTCGCGCTGGATGTGACCGGCGCGGTGATCGACGAGGCGGTGCGCCGGGGGTGCGGGCTGATTATCAGCCACCATCCGGTCATCTTTTCCCCGATGAAAACCGTGTGTGAAGACAGTCTGGTCTACCGGCTGATCCGGGAGGATATCGCCGTGATCAGCGCGCACACAAATCTGGATGTAGCCGGGCAGGGTGTGAACGCCGCGCTCGCAGCCCGTCTGGGTCTTGCAAACACCCAGGGGCTGCAGGCTTTCAAACGCGAAGCGTATTGGAAAGTGCAGACCTTTGTGCCGCCCGCATACGTGGAAGCCGTTCGTGCGGCGATGGCGGCTGCCGGCGCGGGAGAACTGGACGGCTACAGCGGCTGCGCCTACCAGACGATGGGCGAAGGCTGTTTCCTGCCCGGAGCGGGCACGAATCCCGCTATTGGAACCGTGGGGACGCTGGAGAGAACGCCGGAGATAAAGCTCGAGATGCTCTGCCCGCCGGACCGGACCGACGTGGTCGTCCGCGCGCTGCGGCAGGCGCATCCCTATGAGGTGCCCGCCTATGATCTGCTGGCAAACAGCGCGGTGCAGCGCACGGTGTATCTGGGCCTGGTCGGCGAGCTTTCCGAGGAGATGGAAGAAGAGGCGTTTGCGCGGCACGTCAAGCAGGCATTGGATGCCGTCGGTGTGCGGTATACCCGCGCGGGCAGGCGTATCCGCCGCGTCGCGGTCTGCTCCGGCGCGGGCGATGTGGCGCTTCCGGACGCGCTGCGCATGGGCGCGGACGCCTTCGTCACCGGCGAATGCAAACACCACAATTTGGTTTTGGCGGACAGCGAGGGCCTCTGCGTGGTCACGGCGGGGCATTTCGCAACGGAAAACGTGGTTTGCGCGCCTCTGGCCGCACTGCTGTCCGAGCGGCTGCCCGAGACCGCGTTTTATGCATCGGAAGCGGGCAAAGACCCTGAATACGCGGTCTGAACATGCACAGGGCGGTCCAGCCGCAGTATACCGGCATATTTGAATAGAGTTGGAGGAAACGCTTTGGACGACTCAGCAAGATTCCTAGCTGCTTTGAAAAACAGGGAGCTGCACTCTGTCAGGCAAGTGCCCAAAGCGGATTTGCACAACCATTTTGTTTTGGGCGGCAGCCGGGACTATTTAAAACAAAAAACGGGTTTTGACATACAACCGCTCAAACAGGCGCTGTGCGCAATGGATGAAATGCACGTTTGGGCGGATGAAAACATAGGGAGCCGTTTTGACAGCAGGGAAATGCGCGAACTGCTAATCGAAGCAACCTTTGTGCAAGCAAAGCAAGACGGCGTTTCTGTTTTAGAAATCGGTGAGGACGTTTGGGCATTGGGCGCCTACTTTCACAACGATTTAGATGAATTGGTGAACGCTTTTGAAACCGCCCACTCCCGCATTGCGCCCGATATCGAGCTGCGGCTGCAAATCGGTATGTCGCGGCATTGCGGTGTGGATGATCTCTTGTCCTGGTTGGAACCGTTTTGGGGCAGAAAAGAGTTTTATTCCATCGACCTGTATGGCGATGAATTGGCGCAGCCCATCGAAAACTTTGTTCCCATCTATCGTAAGGCCAAGGACTGTGGACTGCGGCTCAAAGCGCATATCGGCGAGTGGGGAACGGCAGAGGATGTTGTGCAGGGCGTGCGGTTGCTTATGCTCGACGAGGTACAGCACGGCATAGCCGCCGCGTCCTCCGAACAGGCGATCCACTTTCTGCGTGAAAATAAGATAAGGCTGAACATCACGCCTTCCAGCAATGTCCTTTTGGGAAGGGTGAAAGAAATGGCGGCTCACCCGATTGCCAAGCTATACCGTGAAGGTGTGGACGTGACGGTCAATTCCGACGACATTTTGATCTTTGGCAGCGATGTTTCCAAAGAATATCTTTCGCTGTATGACAACGGTGTTCTATCGGCGGAGGAGCTCAATGGCATTCGGTTAAATGGTTTGAAAAGCGTATGCGAACGGCATTAAAAAGCGGAATCCGCTGGATTTCGCAGTAAAGGGGGCGTTTTTTTGGCGCTGGACGGAATTTTTCTGCATTTTATCCGGCAGGAGATCGAGCAGGTTGCGCGCGACGCGCGCATTGATAAAATTCATCAGCCCACGCGGGAGGAGATCGTGCTTTCCCTGCGCTGGCGCGGGGGCGGCGGCAAGCTGCTGCTCAGCGCGGGCGCAAACAGCCCGCGCGTGCATTTCACCAAGGAACACTATGAAAATCCGGCGCAGCCGCCGATGTTTTGCATGCTGCTGCGCAAGCATCTGGGCAGCGGGCGGCTGGCCGCCGTGCGGCAACTCGGGCTTGAACGCATCCTGTACCTGGACTTCGAGACCGTCAACGAGATGGGGGACGAGGTTACGGTCACGCTGGCCGTTGAGATCATGGGGCGATACAGCAATATCATTGTCATCGGCCCGGAGGGCAAGATTATCGACGCAATCAAGCGCGTGGACGACCAGATGTCCGGCGTGCGGCTGGTGCTTCCCGGCATGCGCTATGTGCTGCCGCCGCCGCAACACAAGCTGTCGTTGCTGGAGGCCGGCCCGGAAGAAGCCCTGGCAAAGATTCTGGACAGCCCGCAGCCCGTGTTGCAAAAAGCCGTGATGCAGGCTTTGCAGGGCGTTTCGCCGCTGGTCTGCCGCGAGATTGCCCATTTTGCGGCCCGGTCAACCGACTGTCAAAAGCAGGACCTCAGCGCATATGCGCGGGACAAGTTGCGCTATATGATAAACAGCCTGTCTGAAATGGTGCGAAACGGCGAAGGGCGCCCCTGCATCGTCAAAGGGGCGGACGGTAAGCCGGTCGAATTCAGCTTTATGGAAATCCATCAATACGGGCTTTCCTATACGCTGCACACCGCCGGCAGCTACAGCGAGCTGCTGGACAGCTTCTATCTCGAACGCGAACGCATCACCCGTATGCGGCAGCGGGGGCATGATTTGCTCAAGCTGCTCGTGAATATCTCCGACCGCATTGCGCGCAAGCTGGCGTTGCAGCGGCAGGAGCTGGCCGACTGCGCCGACCGGGAAAGCCTGAAAATCCGCGGCGACCTGCTCAGCTCGTATCTCCATGAGCTGCACAAGGGTATGAAACGGGTGGAGCTGCTCAACTACTACAGCGAAAACGGAGAGACCATGGAAATCGAGCTGGACGAAGCACTGACCCCGGTGCAGAACGCACAGAAATACTACACCGAGTACCGCAAGGCCGCGACGGCGGAAAAGATGCTGACACAGCTAATCCGGCAGGGGGAAGAGGAGTTTGCCTATATCGACAGCGTGTTCGATGCGCTGACCCGCGTGACGACCGAGGCGGAGCTTGCCGAAATCCGCGCCGAACTGCGGGAACAGGGCTATCTCAAGGGCGGCCGCAAAAATGGGAAGCCCGGCAAGGCCACCAAGCCGCAAAAATATCTTTCTACCGATGGGTTTGTGATCTATTGCGGCAAAAACAACAAGCAAAACGACCGGCTTACGCTCAAAGACAGCAAGAAGCAGGACATTTGGTTGCACACGCACAACATACCCGGCTCCCACACGGTTGTGGTGTCCGAGGGGCGGGAGGTGCCCGACGCGACGCTCGAGCAGGCCGCGGTGATCTGCGCCTATAATTCCAAAGCGCGCGACGCCGGACAAGTGCCGGTGGACTTCACGGAAATACGCAACGTCAAAAAGCCGCAGGGCGCCAAATGCGGCATGGTGATCTATGACCGGTATCAAACGGTTTTTGTGAAACCGGACGCAGAACTGGTGAAAAGTCTTTTGGTGCAAAAGGACTGAGCAAACGGCAAATTCTAGAAAAGCGGATAAACAGAGGGACCCGTTTGGTTATCAAACGGGTCCCTCTGTTTACTTGGAAAGCTTTGCTACATAAGCGGCGCAAACGCTTTCAGTATGGTGCGGACCATGCGCCTGTACAATTTTTCGGACCGCGCTTCGTCGAGCGAGATCTCGTGACAGACCTTCAAGGTGTTCAAGTAGTCGTTTTTGAGCTGCTGGACCGCCCGGGTCTTGTACAGCCATGCGCCGCATTCAAAGTGCAGGTAGAGGCTGCGGTAGTCGAGATTGGTGGTGCCGATGATCCCGACCTCATCGTCCGCCAGGAAGGTTTTAGAGTGCAGGAAACCCGGCGTATACTCGTAAATCCGCACGCCGCACTCGATCAACTGCGCGTAATACGAGCGCGTGAGCAGGTGCACATACCACTTGTCCGCAATGTGGGGCAGCGTAATGCGCACATCCACGCCGCTTTTGGCCGCGAGCGTCAGTATGGTGATCAGCTCGTTGTCAATGATGAGATAGGGGGTGTTGATGTACACATAGCGTTTTGCGCGCGCAATCATGTTGATATAGGAGAGCTCGCCGACGTTTTCATCGTCGAGAGGGCTGTCCGCAAACGGCTGGACATAGCCGTCGCTCTCAAACGCCTCGTGCTAATACGAGTGCGGGCGATAGTTTTCAAAATCCAGCAACTCGCCGGTGGTAAATTGCCAGGCCTCCAAAAACATCACAGTCAGATTCCAGACGGCGTCGCCCGTCAGCATGATGGAGGCATCTTTCCAGTGGCCGTGTTTTTCGTAGGCGTTGATGTATTCATCCGCGAGATTGATGCCGCCCGTGAACCCAATATAACCGTCGATCACGGCAATTTTCCGGTGGTCTCGGTTGTTGAGCTTAATCGAGAGCACCGGCCGGAACGGGTTGAACACACAGCACCGGATGCCAAAGCTCTCCAGCACCTTGTGGAAGTTGCTCGGCAGGGTATTCATGTAGCCCACATCGTCATACAGCACGCGGACCTCAACGCCGTCGCGCACCTTC
>CATNEU010000101.1 GCA_950097605.1 uncultured Oscillospiraceae bacterium
CAGCCGGACCGCAGGGACCGGCGGGGCCGCAAGGAGAGGCCGGGCCAGCCGGACCGCAGGGACCTGCTGGGACACAAGGAGAAACCGGGCCAGGCGTGCAACCGGCATATTTTAATGCTGTCCTGCAAGGTGGGTTCCAAGATGTCACGCCGGAAGGAGCCGTTCGCTTCCTGCTTGCATTTCAATCCGGTGATTTTTCATTTACGCCCAATACAACGGAGATTACCGTGAACACGGCGGGTGTTTACCGGATTGACTACTCCTTATTGATTCGTCCGGCAACAGGGCTATTGAATATTGCCTACGCCGTGGCCATCAATGGGCTGGAAAATCCGTTATCCTTTTTTGGGGCTTACTCCAACGATCTTGCAACTACGGACCGTATCGAAGTGACCGGCATGTTTATCACTTCAATCGCGGCCGGGTCTACCGTCGAACTGCGAAACAAGTCTTCCACCCTGGATTATCTGGCGGGAACGGGAGTTGACAATCAGGCCGTCAACCACGCGGCGATCTTATTACAGAGGATCGCTTAAAACCTCAGTTTATCGACCCGGGCTACAGAGAAAGTAACAGTATATAGAATTAGAGCTTGCATAGATTTTGTTATGGAAAGCGGAAATACCGGTATCGTAGGCGAATTGGGTGGGGTGCGAGTATGATCCGCACCGGTGCAGACCATGTTTAGATGCGCACACACTCGTGGGCAAGAGGTTATGCCGATGACATAGGCGCATTGTATGAAAGGCAAGCCAAAAAAGCCAGGGCGCGCCGTCCATTGATTTGGGCGGCGCGCCCTGGCTTTACCGTTACCGGTGCGGGTTAGGAATTTGTATCCATCTTGCCCGGCAGCCAAAACCGGTTTTTCTGGTACCGCACAAGCCCTTCCGCCTGCAGCTTGCCAAGCGCGGCGGACATGGCACTGCGTTCCACGCAGAGATAATCGGCCAGCTCCTGGCGATTGAACTCGATGGCGAAGCACCGGCTATTGTGAAACGCCGCCTGCTCTTCCAGGTAGGAAAGGAGTTTTTCCCGCGTGGTCCGTTTGCTCAAGTGGCCAAGACGGCAGTTTAAAAACAGGCTCTTGCTGGCGAGCACGGACAACATGTTTGCAATCAGCTTGGTATGGTATGCGCAGGCCGACGTGCACGAGGCAATGATCCTGCGGTAGTCGAGAAGCAGCACTTCGCTTTCTGTGACGGACAACACCGATATGGGAAGCGTTGTTGTACCGCCGGACGCGCAGGCGAATACCTCGGCAAACAGTTCGCCGGGAGCAAGCTGCGCGAGAATGGTGCGGTTGCCGGCATAATCCTCGCGCACGACCTGCGCGCGCCCGCGCAGCAAAACGCCGACGTTTCCGGCCGGTTCTCCGGCCAGCAGAATCAACTCGCCGGCCTGATAGCACTGTTTGCGTGTGTTTAAACAGTCCAGCAGGCGGCGGATGTCCTCGTTTTGCATGCCGTTAAAAAGCGGTACGGATTGCAGCAGCGACAAATATGAGTCCATAGAATCACCTCTTTGTTGGAAAAACAACAGACGAAACAAAACCAGTATAGTATAGTATGGAGGAAAAGACAACCCTTTGATGCAAAGAACATTTTATTGGTACAGATGAGCGGTTGGGGAGGAAAACATTTATGAAACGAAGAATCATTACAATCGACCGGGAAAAATGCAACGGCTGCGGGCTCTGTGCCGAGGCGTGCCACGAAGGCGCCATCGGTATGGTGGACGGCAAGGCGGCGCTGCTCCGCGAGGACTATTGCGATGGCCTGGGCGACTGTCTGCCCGCCTGTCCTGTAGAAGCCATCGCCTTTGAAGAGCGCGAGGCGCCTGCCTATGACCATGCGGCGGTGCTGGCGGCAAAGGCGAGGCGGGCCGGCGCGCACACAGGCGGCTGCCCGGGCTCCCGCAGCCAAGCCATTGCGCGGGACCGCACCGTGTCCGCTGACAGCCCGGCCGTGCCGAGCGAACTGGCCCAGTGGCCGGTCCAAATCAAGCTCATGCCGGTCTGTGCGCCGTATTATGACGGTGCGGATCTGCTGATTGCTGCGGACTGCGCTGCCTATGCCTATGGGGACTTTCACCGCCGGTTTGTCCGGGGCCGCACCGTGCTGATCGGGTGCCCCAAGCTGGACGATGGGGATTATGCCGAGAAGCTGGCGGAGATCATCCGGTGCAACGCACTGCGCAGTATAACGGTTGTTCGGATGGAAGTGCCGTGCTGCAGCGGCCTCGAAAACGCCGCGAAGCGCGCCTTGCAGGCGAGCGGCAAGCGGCTGCCAATGCAGGTGGAAATTTTGTCAATCGACGGGGAAATCGTTTCGCAGTAGAAACCGGCCGGACCGCGGTGGTAACCTTTGGGTATCCAGAAACGGTTATGGCCCGTTCATAAACAGGGAGGAATATCAATGTGTGAACAGATGTTTTGTTTTCAGTGCGAACAGACGGCGGGCGGGACCGGCTGCGCCAGCAAGGCTGGCGTATGCGGCAAGTCCGCGGAGGTATCCGGCTTGCAGGATGCACTGACCGGTGCGCTTGTGGGATTGGCGCGCGCGGCCGAGAGCAGCACGCCCACGGCGTCCACCCATCGCGCGATGCTTGCGGGGCTGTTTGCAACCATCACCAATGTGAATTTTGATGCGCAGCGTATCCGGCGGATCATCGGGGAGGTGCAGGCGGAAAAGAAAAAGCTGCTGCCGGATTGCAGCGGCTGCGCGGCCCCCTGCTCCCGCAGTGAGGACTTTGATTTGGAAGACCTCTGGCGGAGAACAGACGAGGACGTCCGTTCGCTGAAATCGCTGCTGCTTTTTGGATTGCGCGGCATGGCGGCCTATGCGTGGCACGCGCTGGAACTGGGCTATTCCGACGAAGCCGTCAACGCGTTTTTCTACAAAGGAATGTTTGCGGTCGGCTACTCGTTTGAAAAGGAAGAGCTGCTGCCCCTGCTGCTGGAATGCGGGGAGATCAACCTGCAGTGCA
Organism: uncultured Oscillospiraceae bacterium; assembly: GCA_950097605.1. GTDB lineage: Bacteria > Bacillota > Clostridia > Oscillospirales > Ruminococcaceae > CATNEU01. Next base: position 2,986 of record CATNEU010000101.1, read on the forward strand.
TGGCGCTGCTGGAGCGGGCAAACACCGAAAGCTATGGCGTGCCGTCTCCCACAGACGTTTCGATGACGGTGAAAAAGGGACCGTTCATCGTCGTATCCGGACATGACCTGCACGATTTGTATTTGCTGCTGGAGCAGACGGAGGGGACCGGCGTCACGGTTTACACCCACGGGGAGATGCTGCCGGCGCACGCCTATACAAAGCTGCGGGCATTCCCCCACCTAGGGGGCCATTTTGGAACCGCCTGGCACAACCAGCAAAGGGAGCTCGACGCGGTTCCCGCGCCGGTGCTGTTTACCACCAACTGTCTGATGCCGCCCAAACCGTCCTATAGCGACCGCGTGTTCACCACCGGCGTGACGGCGTATCCAGGCATGAGACATATTGGAGAGGACAAGGACTTCACGCCGGTGATTGAAACGGCGCTGCGGCTGGGCGGCTATCGGGAAGACCGCGTAATGACGGGGATAAACGGCGGCAGCCGCCTGACCACCGGTTTTGGGCGAGAGACGGTTTTGGATGCGGCCGGACAGATTGTGGATGCGGTGGAGCAGGGCGATATCCGGCATTTCTTTGTGGTGGGCGGTTGCGACGGCGCGCGTGCCGGGCGCAGCTATTATACGGAATTTGTGAAAAATCTGTCCGCCGATACGGTGGTTATAACGCTGGGCTGCGGCAAATACCGGTTTAACGACTTGGTGCTTGGGGAGATTGGAGGGCTGCCGCGCCTGCTGGACATGGGACAGTGCAACGACGCCTATGGCGCCATGCAGGTTGCACTGGCACTTGCGGAGGCGTTTGGCTGCGGCGTGAACGAACTGCCGCTCACGCTGGTGCTTTCCTGGTACGAGCAAAAAGCGGTTTGCATCCTGCTTTCCCTGTTTTTCCTGGGTATCCGGGGGGTCTATATCGGGCCGACCCGGCCCGCGTTTGTGTCGGACGGTGTTTGGAAAATCCTATCGGAATCGTTTGAGCTGCGGCTGACCGGCGAGCCCGAAGAGGATCTGCGGCGGATCGGCCTTGCGCAATAGCTGGGGTATTTTGCTGTCAAGGTTCGTATCACGCAGCGCGTACCCGTGCTGCGCGCACGCTGAAATGCAGTTAACAAAAAAGGCCCCCTGTGGATTCATCGTCCACAGGGGGCCTTTGGCATACAGGCAGGTTGGAGCGAACTGATGCGAAGGACTATGCCTGCTGCATTGTTTTCACAATTTCGTCCCGCAGGGACATAAGCGCGGGAATCTGCTCGTCCTTTACAGAGGATTTAACCGTTACGCCGTTTTCCAGCACGCGCATGTTTTTCATTTCGCTGAGGATCGAGCGCATCACATTGCCGGCCTGGGGCGCCCAGGAGCCGTTTTCGATGATGCCGACGGTGCGGTTTTGCAGGTTGAGCGCCTTCATATCCAGCAGGGCGGTCTCCATGGCGGGATACAGGCCGTTGTTATAGGTGGGCGCCGCGAACACCAGATGGCTGCAGCGGAACGACTCGGAGACGAGCTGGGAAACGTGGGTGCTGGAAACGTCGTATACGGAGATATCGCGTATGCCTGCGTCCGCGAGCGAAGCGGCCAGCACGTTCACGGCATTCTCCGTGTCGCCGTACATCGAGCCATAGAAGATTGCCACAGCTTGGTCTTCCGGCTCGTAGCGGCTCCAGAGGTCGTATTTGCCGAGCAGGTAGGAAAGGTCGGTGCGCCAGATCGGCCCATGCAGCGGGCAGAGCATACGGATATCGAGCGTGGCGGCCTTTTTAAGAGCGGCCTGCACCTGCGGCCCATATTTGCCGACGATGTTGGAATAATAGCGGCGGCTGTCCGCGAGCCAGTCGCGCTCAAAGTTGAGCTCGTCGTTGAAAATGGCGCCGTTTAATGCGCCGAACGAACCGAACGCATCCGCGGAGAACAGGATTTTTTCGGTTTTCTCGTAGGTCATCATGACCTCCGGCCAGTGAACCATCGGGGCCAATACAAACTGCAGCGTATGCCGGCCGAGTGGGAGCTCGTCGTTTTCCTTGACAATGAGGGTGCGCCCGTCAAGATCGACGCCATAGAACTGCTGGATTAGCTGGATCGTCTTTAAGTTGCCGACGATTTTCATATCCGGATACCGCAGCATCAGCTCTTCAATGTTGGCACAGTGGTCGGGCTCCATGTGGTTGACGATCAGGTAGTCGAGCGGGCGGCCTTGCAGCCCGTGGGTGATATTTTCAAAAAACTGACGCGCAATTGAGGAATCCACCGTATCGAGCAGCGCGGTTTTTTCGTCCAGAATCAGATAGGCGTTATAGGCAACCCCTCTCGGAATCGGGAAGAGGTTTTCAAAAAGCGCAAGCCGGCGGTCGTTGCCGCCGACCCATTCGATATGTTCGGCTATTTTTCTTGTGCAGTACATCTGTTTTTCCACCTTTCAGGCTCTCATAGTCGGTTTTCTCTCTGTCCTCGCAGGGGCAATGCGGCAGCCTTCTCTATACAAGTTTGGCCCGCGCGCGGCCTTTTAACCGCGCGTTTGGGGGAAATCCACCGATTTGTTTCCGCATTAGGGTTGGCACTTGCTAACCAAAAACTGCGCTGTCCTGCCGGCACCGCAGACCGAATGGCCTTTTCGGTCGTAATTATAAACCGCGGCGGGTAAGATGTCAATACGTGGCGGCTCATCAAACCGACAAAAAATGGGCGGCGCCCCGGTAAAACGCGGCTATGCTTCGGCTTGCGAAACGCTCTGGCCCATAGTATAATCAAATGGTATGTGCATAAAAGCGGCAGCGTCCGCAAATGCGTATGAATCCAATTCGATAGACGATAGAAGGAGAACCGTATGTTTGAACTGATATGCAAAACCGGCAGCGCCCGCCGCGGCCGGTTTACAACCGTGCATGGGGTCGTGCAGACCCCCGCGTTTATGAATGTGGGCACCTGCGCGGCAATTAAGGGCGGCATTTCCTCCTATGACCTGGTGGACCTGCGCTGCCAGGTGGAGCTGTGCAATACCTATCATCTGCATCTTCGCCCGGGTGACGGGGTAATCAAGGAGCTTGGCGGGCTGCACCGGTTTATGGGATGGGACCGTCCGATTTTGACAGACAGCGGCGGGTTTCAGGTGTTCTCGCTGTCGGGCCTGCGGAAGATCAAGGAGGAGGGCGTCTACTTTTCCTCGCATATCGACGGCAAAAAAATCTT
>CATNEU010000102.1 GCA_950097605.1 uncultured Oscillospiraceae bacterium
CGTCACGCTTTGCCTGGGGGCGGCCTCCGTATGCCTGCCGGCCCTTCTGCTGGCCTGCTGGTACTGCGCGGGGGAATGGTGGCTGCTGGGCGGGGCGGCGATTACGGCGGTCTGCCTGGCGCTGCCGCTGCTTGAAAAGGCAGCGCCCGCGTCCGCAAGTGTCAAAAAACTGCCGGTCTACGCTGTGGATACCCAGCAGTAAAAAGTGGCGCTGACCTTCAACGCCGCTTGGGGAAACGAGGATGTGGAAGCCATTCTCGGCATATTGGAGAAGTATAACGTCCAGGTATCTTTTTTCTGTGTGGGCGACTTTGTGCGGCAGTTTCCCGACTCGGTGAAGGCGATTGCCGGTAAGGGACACGAAGTGCAAAACCACTCGGAGAAGCATCCGCATGTCGATAAGATGACAGGAGAGGAAATTGTGGCCGACGCGCGCACCTGCGAGGCGCGCATTGAAGCGCTGACCGGCGTTAAACCCAGCCTGTACCGCGCCCCTTATGGGGAATATCCATCCCATCTCGTCGAGGCGATGGAACAGGCGGGTTATCTGAGCATCAAATGGGACATCGACAGCCTGGACTGGAAAGACCCGCCGGCTTCGGAGATGACCCAGAAGGTTTTGGGGAAGGTGCGGCCCGGTTCGATTGTCCTGTTCCATGTGGGCAAGCAAAACACCGTGGAGGCGCTTCCGGGGATCATTGAGGGCATACAAAAGCTCGGCTATGAAATCTGCATGGTCTCAGAGCTTGTGTATAAGGATGGGTACAGCATCGACAACCTGGGAATCCAGCATCAGAACTCGTGAAGGAAAGGAAATGAAGAACAGGCGGCCGCATTTTATAGCCGCCTGTTTGTTCTGCAAAAAAATGCAAGTATGGAAAAGGCGCTATTGCAGGTCAAGCCGATGGGCGAGCGACCGGATGCGCCCGGCGCGGCCTGTTTCCAGCCCGCTCAGGAACTGGCGGAAGGCCGCGTGCCAAACATCTTCTTCCGCCGTGTGGTGCAATGTGTCGTTTGTGTCCCGGGGGAGCCTGCCGGCCAGTATGGCAAGCTCGGTATCCTGCAAGGAGGAGAAAAGCGCTGCGAATTCGTTGCCGAACAGGCAGCCGCTTTCCAGCAGGTCCAACAGATCGGACATGCTGCGCACCCGCGTTTGAATCAGCAGAAGCTTGTCCCGCGTGTGGCGGCAGCCTTGCAGCTCGTCTGTCAGCCGGCGGAATGCGCCGTCGTCCATTGCGGCCGCGCTGGTAAAACGGACGGTCTCCGCAGCAGCCGTCACCGGCGTGACGAATAGCTGCGCGAGGGTGTCTGTTTCCAGCGCGTGCCGGACGGAGGGAACGAGCGCGCTTGCCGCTTCGCAGATATAGAGGGTCAATGCTTCGCCTGCGTGTGGCAGCGTGCCGCAGACCGCCTGCGCGGCGCGCTGCAAAAGCTGGGCAATCTGGGGGGCGGAAAGCGGGCGAAGACGCGCTGCGATGCTCTCGCGGTCTTTGTCCGCTAGGCGGAGAGTATGTACGTCACGCCCCGCCAGCACGCATCCAAGTGCGTTTTGCAGCACCTGTTGGCTGATATTCAGCAGCAGTTCCCGGTATCCGGAGGAGTGGGCGCGCAGCACCAATGCAATGGCCTTTGGCTGGAAGCAGGCGCAAAAGCGGTTTTCGAGCAGCAGCCTGCGCAAGTATTCATATAGGAAGGTGACGCCGCCGGTCTCGGGGCAGGCAAGCAGCAGCGGGTAGTCGATGGAACCACCCGCGTCCTGTGCGAACAACTCGTGGTTGTAGCTCGGAAAAAACGCGCGGATGCCGTCCAGCGTGTCGTTATAAGCGGACAGGCAGGTGGAAACGCGGGTCTGCAATACTTTTTGATACAGCCGCCAGGCGGCGGAAACGCGGCGGGCCAGATAGGTTTGCCCGGTCTGAAAAAGCGCTGCGAGCGGCTTTTCGGATAGCGCCGCGATGCCGCTGGCGGCGTCCGGCAGCCCTTTGAGGGCCATGCCGAGCGTGTAGCAGACCGATTGCAGCAGGCGTTCGGCGGTTTCCACCCGTAAGGAGCTGTTTTCATAGCCCGTATACTGCCGCGCCTGTCCCGCGAGCAGGGAGGCCAACTGCGCCTGGATGCCGGAGAGGGCAGCGGCGGAGAGAAGTCCGCTCTGTTCGGCCTGGCGCAGCAACAGGCGGAAATAGACGTCCTCCGGCAATTTTTTTGTATCTGCCTGACGCGGTTTGGCCGGCTCATTCATCATAATCGTCCTCCCAATAAAGCGGGTTTTGGGTGAATTCCCTGTGGCTTGCAAACCGTGTGGCGCCGAACCGCAGGTCGTGCGCGAGGCGGCCGAGCTCCCGGCTCTCTAAGAGCGCGAGGGAGCCTTCACAACTGGTGTTGAAATAATAGGCCATTTGCCCGATCAGTTCGTCGTCTGCAATCAGGTCGAGGGTTTCGTTTTTAAACGTATAGAAGAGGGCTTGCAGGTCTTGCAAGGTCTGGGCATAGCAGTCGGGCGAGATATACGGAGAATCGCAGAAAGCGGCCGCCAGCTTGCCGATTACGCCGCCGCCAAACTCGACGCGGCCGCACTTGCGCACGACCTCGCTGCGGGATTGCAGCAGCAGCCCGGCCTGTTCGCGCGTCAGCAGCAGGCCGTATTGCCCGGAGGCGTCGTTGGTGTGTAAAATTTCCTCGATTGCATGTTCCTGCGGCTGCAAGCAAGGCAGCGCCGATGCGTCCCAGTCCATAGAGACCAACCTCCTGAAAAAAATAGTATTTTTGGGTTGACAAATCAATGAATATGTGGTATAGTATTGATGTATAAATAATAATATGATAAAATGGGTTTGTTATATATTCTACCATTGGCACGTTGGGCTGTCAATGGCTTTTTTATGATCACCCAAAAGCTCTGCCGCAGAGGCATTGCCTAGCAAACAATCAGAAGCTCCCCATAGCGATTGCCGCTATGGGGAGCTTTTCTGTAAGAAGGGCCGGTATAAGCGCTGTGCAGTTTATGTAGACAAGCTGTGCCGCCCGTCAAATGTTAGATCTGGTTGCCATATGCGTCAAAATGATAGGTGGTTTCAACGGATTCCAGGACTTTTACCATCTTGGTTGTCCAATTGCCATTGCCGTCCTGCGTATAGGACAGCGCAACCTCGTCGGCTTTTGTGCCGGAACCATTGAACTGCTCAATTTTGTTGGCGCGCTGCAGGCCATTCGCGTCCGCCGTATAGCTGAACGTGATTCGGGACCCATCCATGATGTTTTGAATGCCGGTGATGGTCGAACCGGTGCTGTCATAGGTAAACAGCAGCGTTGCGCCGCTTGCCAGGATAATCGTGGAGATGTTTCCATCTGTTCTATAGCCGAGGGTGATTTTAGACGCGCCGTTTTGCAGGATGTTCTGCACGCGTGGGCCGCGGGTATCCGTCGCCGCATAGTAGGTGAAGGTGATATTTTCACCAAAGCTTGCGATGGTGCCGTCCGGGTTATACGTGTTGGTGGTTTCCCTGCCGGTGGTCTTGTCGAACCGCACAGTGTAGGAAGCGCCGTTTTGAAGCTCATAATAGGTTTCGCGGACATACAGGAAGATGCCTCTTTCGTCCTGCAGCTTTCCCGGAGACTTGTCATAGGTGAAATAGTGCAAGCTGCCGTCCGATTCGGTCATGACATAGACGTCGTCGGAGACTTTGTCGATTTTCCGGTTTCCGGCCGATGTGAAATCTCTGCCGAATTCGGTTTGCTGTTCTCCCTGGGCGTTGAAAACCAGGGGGAATGCGCCGGGAATGCCGGTTTGCAGGACAATGTTGCCGTTGTAGGCATTGACCGAAGCGGTCACGCCGTCCGTCAGGTTCCACGACCTGACCAGGTTGGCGCTGTTGAGAATGCCCAAATTCAGACCCTGTGCGACCTGCCCGGCCGGTACGCTGGGTTCCGGTTCCGCAACCGGGTTGCCCCACTCGTCATACGAGGTGATGATCTTGGTGCCGTCGGCCTTGGTAACGGTGGTCTGGCTGTATCCGTCGGCGTCTTTTCCATATGCGAACGTCACTTCGTCGAGCTTGGCGCCAGAGCCGTCGAACTGCTGCATGGAGGCTATGCGGCGGATTTCATCCGCACCGGTGACATAGGCGAAAGCCAGGCGGGAACCGTCCATGATGTTTTGCACCCCTGTGATGACGGAGCCGGTGCTGTCATAGGTCAGCAGCAGCGTAACACCGTCCGCCCGGATGGTGGTGGTCAGGTTGCCGTTCTGGTTGTAGCCGAACGAAGCGGCGTCCACGCCGTTTTTCTGGATCTTCTGCACGCGCGGGCCGCGGGTGTCCGTCGCCGCGTAGTAGGTAAAGGTGTTGGAATTATAGGCGCTCATAGTGCCGTCGGCGCCCACGATTACGTTTGTGGGCCGCCCATCCGATTTGCGGTAGGTCAGGCGGGTGGAGCTGCCGGCGGTGATGACATACATCTCGCTGCCGGAGACATCCAGCAAAGCGCCGTGCTCATCGGTGAGGGAGCCGGGGGTTCTCTCGTAGAAATAGTGGCGGCTGCCGTCAAACTCGGTCAGGAGATACACCATATCGTCGATTTTTTCAAGAACCGTGTTGGCCGCGGAGGCAAAGTACTTGCCAAATTCATTTTCCTGTGCCGACTGGGAGTTGTAGTACAGCGAGAAGGCGTTCGGAAGCTTGGCCTCCAACACCAGGTTGCCCGAGAAGGCGTTGGCGTTGGCATGGATGATATCGCCCAGATTCCAGCCTTCGAGCATATTGGCGAGGTTGTTGACGCCCAAATTCAGCCCCATGGCTTGCTCGCTGGCCGGAACGCTGGGTCCGGGTCCGGGATCGCCGATGGGGTTGCCCCATACGTCATAGGAGGTAACGGTCTCGGTGCCGTCCGCCTTGGTGACGGTCGTTTGGCTGTTGCCGTCGCTGTCGGTACCATATGAAAGCGTCACTTCGTCGAGCTTGGTTCCCGAAGCGTCGAACTGCTGGATGGAGGACACGCGCCGGACGCCGTCTTCGCCGGTGATGTAGGCAAACGCCAGGCGGGAGCCGTCCATGATGTTCTGTATCCCCGTGATCACCGAGCCGGTGCTGTCATAGGTTAGCAGCAGCGTGGTGCCGTCCGCCCGGATGGTGGTGGCGATGTTGCCCTGTGTGCTGTAGCCGAACGAAGCGGCGTCGGCGCCGTTTTTCTGAATCTTCTGCACGCGGGGACCGCGGTCGGCCGTCGCTGCGTAATAGAGGAAGGTGTTGCCGCCGAAGGCGGTCATGTTGCCGTCGGCGTTCACGGTCACATCGGTGGAGCGTCCGTCCGATTTGCGGAAGGTCTGGCGGTTCGAGCCGCCGGACGTGATAACATAGGTATCGGCGCCGGAGACATCGAGCACAGCGCCGTTTTCATCGGTGAGCGAACCGGGGGTTCTCTCGTAGAAATAATGGCGGCTGCCGTCGAATTCGGTCAGGACATATACTTTGCCGGACAGCTTCTCCATCACGCGGTTGGCTTCGGAGGCAAAATACTTGCCAAACTCGTTTTCTTGCTCGGACTGGGAGTTGTAATACAGGGAGAAGGCGTTCGGAAGCTTGGCCTCAAACACCAGGTTGCCCGAGAAGGCGTTGGCGTTTGCCTGGATCACATCGCCGAGTCCCCAGCCTTCGAGCATGCTGGCCGCATTGTTAACGCCCAGGTTGCGCTCTCTGGCTTGCTCGCTGACCGGAATTTCCGGATCGGGATCGGGACCGGGATCTTCAACCGGGTTGCCCCATTTGTCGTAAGAGGTAGTGGCCTCGGTGCCGTCGGATTGGGTCACGGTGGTCTGGCTGTTGCCGTCTTTGTCGGTGCCGTATGAAAGCGTCACTTCGTCGAGCTTGGCGCCGTCCGCACCGTATTGTTCAATCGAGGCCACGCGCTGGACGCCGTCTGCGCCGGTTGTGTAGGTGATGTGCAGCCGCGCGCTGCTCATGATATCCTTCACGTCGGTGACGGCCGTGCCGGCGCTGTCATAGGTCAGCAGCAGCGTGGTGCCGTCGGCACGGATGGTCGTGGCGATGTTGCCCTGTGTGCTGTAGCCGAACGAAGCGGCGTCCGTGCTGTTTTTGAGAATTTTCTGCACGCGCGGGCCGCGGC
>CATNEU010000103.1 GCA_950097605.1 uncultured Oscillospiraceae bacterium
AAACGCGGTTATGGCGCTACACAATGTAAATTTATCACTTGGCAGGGGAGAAACCGTTGCGATTCAGGGGGCGTCGGGCAGCGGCAAATCCACGCTGCTGCGCATTATGGGCTGTTTGGATAGAAGTACATCAGGGGAATATTGGTTTGATGGCATGCAGGTTCAGTCTAAAAACTATACGCAGCTTGCCTTGTTGCGGGGAAAGCGAATCGGGTTTATTATGCAGCAATATGCATTGATAGATGAGCAAACCGTTCTGGAGAATGTCTCATTGCCAATGTTGTTTACAGGAACGAAGCTTTCTGAAAGTGCAAGGCGGGCAGAAGAGATATTAATAAAATTGCGCATACAGCATTTAACAAAAAAGAAGGTGCGGCAGCTTTCCGGCGGCGAGAAACAGCGCGTGGCAATCGCCCGGGCACTGGTGAACGACCCGGAGCTGATCTTGGCCGACGAGCCGACCGGCGCACTGGACAGTGTGACAGGGTTGGAAATTATGCAGCTTATCTTGTCTCTAAAAGAGAAAGGACGGACGGTCATCATTGTCACGCATGACCCAGCAATTGCGGCAATGTGTGAAAAACACTACTTTATTAAAGATGGAGAACTATCAGAGCTTCTGATCCGAAAGAATGCTATGATCCGATGAATTGAAAATACGAATAGGAGAAGGACAGGCAACAAAGTTGCCTGTCCTTCCTGTGTGCCATTTCATTTTCCGCTCCGCGACTATTGCAGTGGCTCGTCCTTCATTTTCAGCGGCTTCCGGTTGCCCTGCTCGTCTACGACCACGATGCTGTCGAGCTGTGCTTGCAGGTTCCGGCGGAAGCCCGCAATATACTCCGCGCGCAACGCGGTCTGTTCCTTTTTCTCTTCAGCCGTCAGCCCAAATTCGCGGGATTTCCGTGCGAGCTCGTTGATGCGGTCAATTTTTTTCTGCTCCATTCGGTTGCTCCTTTTCGGTGTTTTGTGATGTCTACAGCATGAGGCTGTCATAGATAGCATTGAAAAGCAGGCCTGTTTTATCCGCGCCGTGCTCCCAATACATCATGCCGCCCAGGTTTTTTTCTTTCACATAAGCACATTTGCAAGCGATCGAACGCGGGTCGTCATACGAGATAAAGGAATAGCCGTCAAACAGCCAGCAGGCTTTGGCGGTGTCGTCCCAGTATTTCACGAATCGGCTGTCTTTTTCGTAGATGTGGTAAATCGCGGTGTAATCCGGGCCGTAATCACCGCCGGTTACCGACGGCTGGTGCATCCCGTGGTTTACGTCCGGTACGCCGTCCCACCGGCGGGAGTAAAACGCCGCGCCGATCACGATCTTCTCCGCGGGCACGCCGGTGTCCAGCAGCAGCCGCACGCCTTCGTCGATGCTGAACGCAACCGGTGCGCCAACCGGCTCATACAGGTTGGTGTGGTGGCCGGCGGGCTGGTCCCAGCCGCGCAGATCATAGGTCATCAGGTTCATAAAATCCAGCAGGGGATGGATTTTCTCCATCTCCACGCAGTCGAGGAACCAGGCGCCCGCCGCGCTTGCAATGGTCAGCAGGCACTGTTTGCCGCGCTTTTCAGAGAGGGCGTCAATCTCCCGGCGATAGGCCGTCATCAGCTTGGTATACTGGTATTTTTCCTCCATGATGCCGGTATAGCAGGGAAACTCCCAGTCGCAGTCGATGCCGTCGAAGCCGTATTGCTCGATGATGTCCAGTACAGAACGCACATAGCGGGCGAGGCCCTCGTCGGTTCTGGTGGCTTCCCCGTGGCCGATCTGGTTGCCGCCGCCTGTGGACAGCAAAATCTGTAAATTGGGGTTATAGCTGCGGATGCGGTCGAGATGCGGCAGGAACTTTTCAATTGCCGAGACGTTTAGCACGCCGTTTTCCACAATGCCGAAGGCGACATTTAAATGGGTGAGTTTCTTGGCCTGCGCGGGCGTGACCTCGTGCAGGTTTTTGGCGGTGGAATAGCCTGCAAAAATGCGGGTATTTGACATAAGGATTCCCCTCTCTGATATTGGAATTGCCGCATAGTGAAAGAGCGGGCAGACAGACGAGCGATCTGCAATCCATCATATTGTACCATCTCGACAGGATTAGTCAAGCGGTTTTCCAGCACGAAATGTTTGGAGAGATTGCAGATAGGCTGTTGAAATTGTGAGGAAAATAGAGTATCATAAACAATACACATCAACCTAAATGTAAAACCTACAAAGACGGTGTATGGCACGGCCTGTGCAGGCGCGTCCGCGTGCGCTGCATGGGTGGTTCGTTGAAAAACAGGCGCCGGCCGGCGGATAAAGTGCCGGTGCGGTCTGATAAGAGCACAATTGTTATGGAAGGATGGGTCGGCTGATGCAAAAGGTTGGCTTTCTTGGCGCGGGCAATATGGCGTCCGCGATTATCCGTGGTATTTTGCATGCGGGCATGCAGGTCTCACTGTGCGTCTATGACCTGGATGCGGAAAAATCGCATGCGTTCGACGCGCAGGGCGTCGCGGCAATGGACAGCGCCGGCGCGGTGATTGCCGCTTCGGATGTTGTTTTTTTCTGTGTGAAGCCGCAGAATTTTGAGAAGCTGTTTGCGGAAATTTCCAGCGCACTCGACGAGAGCAAGCTCTACGTTTCGATTGCAGCAGGCATCAACGACCGGACTATCAAACAGCTTGCGGGCCGCGACGGGCTGAAAATCATCACGGCGATGCCCAATACCCCGCTGCTGAAGCTGGCGGGCTGCACGGCACTCGCGCAGTGCGAGGGCGTCTCGGACGATGAATTTGCCTTTGTTGAAGGGATCTTTGCAAGCTGCGGACTGGTTAAAAAAATAGCAAAGGACCGAATCAACGAGACGATCCCGGTGCATGGCAGCAGTCCGGCGTTTATCTATCTGTTTGCCGATTTGATTGCGCAGAACGCCGGGAAACATGGAATCGAGTATCAAACCGCTCTGGAGATGTTTTGCCAGACACTCATCGGCAGTGCAAAGATGCTGCTGGAATCCGGCGAAACGCCGGCGGAGCTGATCCGTATGGTGTCCTCGCCGGGCGGCACCACCATCAGCGGGCTGGACGCACTGCACGCAAACGGCTTTGATACGGCTATTGAGCGCGCGTTCGACGCCTGTGTCAAACGCGCGTATGAACTGGGGAAATAGACCACCGCAGAACCAATATAGGTTTACCGCGATTTGTATGCAGGAAAGTCTGTACGCGCCCTTTTGTATCACAACATGAAGCGGCTTGCTGCGCAATGGCAGTGTGGACAGGATGTATATTCGCCTTCTTTTCAGCATAGGTATGGATTGTGAATGCTATCAGAAAAGGAAGGTTGGATATGGATAGGAAGGGAAACGTAAAACGGACTGTACACCAGAACAAGCTGATTACATATTGTATACAAAACCGGTGTGTGCTGCTGTTTGCGCTGCTGCTGCTGCTGGGCATCGTGATCGGCGCTCTGATTGTGCGCAGCGCGCCGCAGAACCTGTTGGAGAACATGGGGTTTTTGACCAACTCTTTTATGGACAAACGTGGTGATCAAAATTTGGCGCTGACCTTTCTGCATTCCCTGGGCGCTTCCTTTTCCATTCTGATGCTGCTGTTTGTCTGCGGCTTTTGTGCGGTGTCGATGCCGGTGATTGCGGGGGTGCCCATATTCCGCGGGTTGGGGCTGGGCATCTCGATCGGCTATATGTATGTATATAAGGGGCTGGAAGGGCTTCTGTTCAGCGTGGTGATGATCATTCCCGCCGCGTTTATCTCAACAATTGCGCTGCTGTTTGCGGCGCGCGAGTCGCTCAAGCTTTCCACCGCGTTTCTTTCATTTATGGTCAAGCAGCCCGGGAAAACCAATATGTCGGGTACGCTGCGGCTGTATTGCGTGAAGTTTTTAGGGTTTTTGCTGGCGCTGGCCGCGGCCGCGGCCGTCGACACGCTGTTTACCCATTTATTTTCCTCATTATTTGTGTAAGGTTGGAGTTAGAAATGAACGAAATCCTGGATCGGTATGCGAAATATCTCAAGCAGAATGTGCATTCTAAAAACACGCTGGATTCCTATTTGCGCGATGTCCGGCAATTTTTGTGCTATCTGGAAGAGGAGACGGCGCTGCATTTTACGGAGGTTGGCGCGGAGGACGCGCAGAAATACGCAAAGCTGCTGAAAAAGCGCGGCCGGTCGGCTGCAACGGTCAATCGCTGCCTGGTTTCCCTACGGGGCTTTTACCGATATGCGGTCGACAAAAAGCTGGCCCCCATCAATCCATTTTTAAACGTGACAATGGAGAAACCGGTGAAAAAGCTGCCGGAATCGCTGGACAGCGAGGAGATCGAGCTGCTGTTCCAGGCGCCTGACGTGAAGGACCCAAAAGGCTGCCGGGATAAGGCCATGCTGGAGCTTCTATATGCGACCGGCGTCAAGGTTTCGGAACTCACGGCGCTCAACCTGGAGGATGTCAATTTGCGGGCGGGTATCTTGCATTGCAGAACGCCCAAGGCGGAGCGTGTAATCCCAATTTATCAGGATGCGCTGGACGTTCTCACCGATTATATTTATCGCATCCGTCCGTTGCTCTCCACGCAGCAGAGCGAGGCGCTGTTCATCAACTTCAGCGGGCAACGGCTGACTAGGCAGGGCTTTTGGAAGATCATCAAGCAGTATGCCGCGCGCACCGGCATTCGCAAGGACATCACGCCGCATACGCTGCGGCACTCGTTCGCAATTCATCTGCTGGAAAACGGCGCGGGCGTGCGGGACATACAGGAGATGCTCGGACATGCCGACGTGGCCTCCACGCAGGTGTATGTGCAGCTTGTTAAAAACCGGATGCAGGAAGTTTATCAAAAGTGCCATCCCAAGGCGTAAAGCCGCCCATGGCTGTGCGGAAGCCCGCGCAAATCATCCGGGCTGAAAAACTACCGCCGAGCGGCGGCGAAAGGATGTTAAAATGCCGATGTTTCATTTTCTGAATCCCGCGCGTGAGGGGAAAGGCGTTGAGAAAGACGCGCCGAAGAAAAAACGTTTTTTTATATTTTTTGAACTGTATTTCCGAAAGTTTTTTAAGTTCATCCAGCTCAACCTCTTGTTTTTGGCCTATTGCATTCCCATTGTGACCATCGGTCCGGCGGTTGCCGCCATGACGGTGGTTGCAAAAAAGATGATGCAGGACCGCCATGTTTTCTTGCTTTCGGACTTTTTTGATGCATTTAAAGACAATTTTAAGCAGTCGTTTTTTATGGGACTGATCGACCTGGTTGTGTTGTTCCTCTGCGGCACGGCAATCACCTTTTATTACCACTATGACACCCAGAGCATGTGGATCTGGGTGCCGTTTTTGCTGGCGGTGCTCACAGGTATTTTGTTTCTATTCATCAACTTTTATGCGTTTACAATGATTACAACGATCCGGCTGAAGCTGCGGGACATCATCAAAAACGCCTTGATTTTCTCTGTCATCGGCATCAAGGCCAATTTGATTATTGTGCTGTATATGGTGCTGTTGGGCCTGTTTTTACTTATCATGTATACGCCGATCAGCGTTTTGTTTGGAATCCTCAATGTCTTTTCCACACTGTGTTTTGTAATCGTCTTCAATGTTTATCCCGTTATCGACCGGTATCTGATTCAGCCGCAGCTACAAGGCAAAGCGGAACAGCCGGAGCAGCCGGAGGACACGGTCTTTTTGGACCGTCCGTCCGGCTCTGGGAAATAAAGACAAAACAAAGGACCGGAATCTTTAGATTCCGGTCCTTGTTTATTTCGTCGCGCCGATTGGCGCGGCAGTTTTTAAAAGAGAATCAATACCAAGGTTATTTAATCGAGTTCTCGTAGGATTCGATCATCTTTTTAACCATCTGGCCACCGACCGAGCCAGCTTCTCTGGAGGTGAGGTCGCCGTTGTAACCCTGTTTCAGGTTCACGCCAACTTCGTTGGCTGCTTCCATTTTGAAACGATCCATCGCTTCGCGAGCCTGCGGGACTACGAGTTTGTTGCTGCCGCTGTTATTGTTGTTAGACATAATACATACACTCCTTAATACTTTTACTTGATTTGAAAAAAGATTTTTTATTGCGTTTGCAGTATTATTATATATC
>CATNEU010000104.1 GCA_950097605.1 uncultured Oscillospiraceae bacterium
TGGCAATCACGGATTCCTCGGTGGAAAAACTGGTCTACGGCAGCGCAGACGCCTTCCCCAACCTGTGCGTATGGATCTCTCGGGTTCCCGCTTTGATCTGTCCGAAGGAACGCCGGAGCGCGCCTTTGTGGAACAGATCAGAACGCAGGTTTCCGACGACAAGAGCGTTGGCGTCATCGACCCCAATATCACCAATCTGGGCCCCGGCGCTACGTTTGTAGCAGAGCAGAGCACTGTTACCGCCAGCAAAGCCGCCACACTGTTTGATGGAGACAAATCCATAAACAACACCTTTAGTACCCCTGCTGTGATTGTGATGGATCTGGGAGCAGAACAGACCGTCACGGGCTGGACATTGACAAACGGCGATATCGGCGGATTTTCCGACTTCGATATTTCCACGTCGATTGACGGCGTAAACTATGAGGTGATGCACTCTATTAGTGGGAATAAAGCCAAAGAAGTCAGCGGTACAGCCGACGCCCCGGTCAAAGCGCGTTATATTAAGCTGCATGCGTATGACAGCTATGGCTGGAGCACCGCCCTGAAAGAGTGGGAGATCTTCGGCAACAAGGTGGTTGCGTACCCCAGCGAGCTGATCTATGACAGCCAGCGCCCGAGAATGCTTCCGGAGCTGGAAACCACCATTGATATCCAGAAAAACGACGGCGCGACTTTCGACCTGGCGCAGGCGCTTGCCGATGCCAAGGAAGAAGCAGCCAAGGCCCCCAAGACCGTGCGCGGCACGGCGATGGAAGCCCTGGCCGGAGCCGACTTCCTGGATCCCAACTACGAGCTGGCGGCGGAATACGACGCACGCGAGGTCCATGTGATCGAAGTGACCGACCGCGACGGCAACTTGCACCATGACCAGGTTCTGGACGCTTCCAAAGACAACGAATACACCGTGCATTACGTTACCTATGACTCCGCCAACCTGGAGGGCGAAACCCTGTATACCTTCACAGTGAAAGTAGCAGGCACTGAAACGGATACCTCCGCGCTTGAAGCGGTCATCGCGGAAGCCGAAAGCCTGGACGAAAACGACTATACGGCGGAGAGCTGGGCTGCCATGCAGGCCAAACTCGATAACGCCGTGGACGTACTTGCAGACGATGCAGCGACACAGCAAGCAATTGACGACGCGAAGGACGCGCTGCGCGCAGCCATCGACGCGCTTGAGAGCAAACCGGTCGAAGGCGCGCCGGTCATCAGCAGCAGCATCGAGGACGGCGGCTTCTGGCGCGCCAGCGTGCGCCTCACAGCGGACAAGACGGTTACTTGGACCGTAAACGGCGTGGAGCTGCCGCGCAAGGGTGCAAACCTCGTGCTGGGCGACGCCGGCTTCTACACTGTCTCTGCAACCGACGCAGAGGGCCGTGTATCCAACACGCTGACCTTCACAATCGACAAAGAGCGTCCGGTGCTCTCCTCCGAGCAGGTTGAGGCAAACGGCATGTCCAACCAAGACGTCGTGGTAAAAGCCGATGAGGACGTGCGCTTCGAGCTTGACGGCGTGGCCATTGAAGGCTACTCCAAGGAACTCACCGTGACCGGCTCGGGCCGGCATGTTGTCAAGGCCTATGACAGAGCAGGCAACTATTCGGGTGTGTTTGTGTTCACAATCGAGCAGAACCCGCCGGTTCTGAGCACCAACTTCTTCATCCTGAACGGCGTGACGAGATACAACGTGGCCGTGACGGCGGACAGACGTGTGGACTACTATGTAAACGGTGAGCTGGTGGCGGAAAACGAATACCGCTGCAAGTTCCTGGATCCGGGCGTCTATGAAGTCAAAGCAGTCGACGCGGCGGGCAACGAGTCCAAAACGCTCAAGTTTGAAATCAGAAGATAGTTCCACGCAAACAACCCAAGCGTTTCTTAGCAGAGAACGCGCGCTATATAAAAAAGAGGATTGGCAATATGCCAATCCTCTTTTTATATGACAGCATCTATGTTTCCATCAGAATCGCTAGCCATAGCATCCTGTTTTACGCCTGAATCCCGAGCATCTCCCATACCACACGCTTCATATCGTCCTTTTCGCAGCACTGCGTAAAGCGGACATCCCGGCCGCGGAGATCCGCAAGCGGCGCCGGGATTTCACAGCCGGACACCTCCGCCAGCTTATCCACCATCTCAAATTCATCCAGCCCGGACGTGTCGCCGGTCAGAGCGGACAGCACACTGCTCGAAAACTTGAACGGGCTTGCCGTTGAGGCGATGACCGTTTTGGTTTCATCGCCGGTTTTGGCCACATAGTCCTCATACACCCGGACCGCCACAGCCGTATGGGTGTCGCAGAGGTACCCATACTTATCAAACAGCGCCTTGATGGTCGCCTTGGTCGCGGCATCGTCGCAAAAGCCGCCCACAAAGTCCGCGGTGAGCTTTTCTTTCACAGAGGCGTCCACCTCGTAGCGGCCCTCTTTTGCAAGGCTGTCGAACCAGCCGCGGACCTTGGCGTCGTCGCAGCCGGACAGCGCGTACAGCAGCCTCTCCAGGTTGGAGGAGATCAGTATATCCATCGAAGGGGAAATCGTGGTGTGGAACGCGCGGTTGCGGTCGTATACGCCGGTGTTGATAAAATCGGTCAATACGTTGTTGGCGTTGGAGGCGCAGATCAGCTTGCCAATCGGCAGGCCCATGCACTTGGCATAATACGCCGCGAGAATGTTGCCGAAATTGCCCGTGGGCACAACTACGTTGATCGTCTCGCCGTTTGCAATCTCGCCCTCTTTAACCAGATCGGCATAGGCGGAGATATAGTAGACGATCTGCGGCACAAGCCGGCCCCAGTTGATCGAGTTCGCGCTGGAGAACACCATATCGTGCCGCGCAAGCGTTTCGGCAATCTGTGCGTCGGTGAAGATGCGCTTCACACCGTTCTGCGCGTCGTCAAAGTTGCCTGCAATCGCGCAGACGTTTACGTTGCCGCCCTCCTGCGTGGTCATTTGCAGCTTCTGCATCGGGCTCACGCCGTCCTCGGGATAGAATACGAGAATGCCGGTGCCGTCCACGTCTTTAAAGCCCTCCAGAGCCGCCTTGCCGGTGTCGCCCGAAGTTGCCACGAGGATGATGATTTTTTTATCCTTCACCGTTTTGCGCGCCGAGACGGTCAGCAGATGCGGCAGCAACTGCAGCGCCATATCCTTAAAAGCGCAGGTTGGGCCGTGCCAGAGCTCCAGCAAAAACATCTTGGCGCCCACTTTGGAGAGATGCGCCACATCCGGCGCAGAAAACTTCCCGGCGGCATACGCGCCGTTTACGCAGGCAGCAAGCTCTTCCTCGGTAAAGTCGGTCAAAAACGCCCGTAGGATATGCGCGGCACGTTCGACATAGCCAAGCGCCGCAAACGCCTCGATATCCGCGCTGCCAAGCCGCGGCAGGGATTCGGGTACAAACAGGCCCCCTTCTTTGGATATGCCCTGGGTAATCGCCTGCGCCGCGCTGACCTGTACCGCGCTGTCTCTCGTACTCTTATACAGCATGTTTCATAGACTCCCTTACTATTAGCATCCGGCGGCCTTCCCGGGCCGTCCGCCCGGGCCGTTCCGCCGATAGGATTTTCTGTATTCTATTGTATAGCCTAAACCGGCTTTCGTCAATATTTTCACAGGGGCAGGCAGAACAAAAGGGCGCATTGTCCAATACGCCCCCTGCACATCCCCTTCTTTTTGCGCCATATCGTCCCGCGCACCCTATAGATTGCGCCTGAAAAACTCCGCTGCATTGCGAAACAGCAGGCGTTCGATCAAGGCTTCCGAATAGCCGTGCTGCCGCATCAGCCGGCGCAGCCGCGGGACCCCTTCAATATCCCCAAGGTCCGCGGGCACCTCGGCGCCGTCGAAATCAGAGCCCATGCAGACAACGTTCTCCCCGCCCAGGGCAAGGAAGTGGTCGATATGGCGCAGGATGTCCTGCATACACGCGCCCGGTCCCTCGCGCAGAAACGCCTTGTAAAAATTGATGCCCACAAGGCCTCCCCTGTCCCGGAGGAGGCAAAACTGCTCGTCGGTCAGGTTGCGGCCGTGGGGACAAACCGCGCGCGCGTTGGAGTGTGTGGCGATAAACGGCCTTTTTGCAAGCGCCTCCACCTCGTAAAAGCCCCGGTCGGAAAGGTGCGAAACATCCACAATCACGCCCTGCCGCTCCATTTCGGGAATCAGCGCTTTACCAAAATCAGTAAGCCCGCTTTCGGGTTTCAAATAGCCGCTGCCGATCTCGTTATCCCCATTCCAGGTCAGCGTGAGCAGGCGCACCCCCCTCTCCCGCAGATACGAAAGGGTTTGCATTTTACCCGCCAGCACGGCCCCTCCTTCTACAGAAAGCAATGCATAGTCTCTACTATTCCTCCTTGTAGATAAAAAGTCGGCCTTTTCGCGGCAAAACACAATACTCCGTGCGTTATTGGCGAGCTGCGCCAAAAAATAGGCATAGACGCTGTCGAAATAGGCAAGCGCTTCCGGCCCTCTCATGCTGTCCGGAATCCAAATGGCAAAAAACTGCCGCCACTCATCAAAACACGCGGCCTTCCGCAGCGAGACGCCGAGGTCGTTTTCCGCAAGCTGCTTACCGCCTGCGGCGCATTCGGTGATCGTATCACAGTGCAGATCAAAATATCGCATGGGTATCCTCCGCCTCATAAGCATTTTCGATGTGCTGCGCCGCAAGCACCTGGAAGCCCCTGCCTCCTGCCTTGACGACCAGCGCAATCACATCGAATCGCGGCTGCAACGCACACCCGCTCTCATATAAATATTGCCTGGCGGTGCGAATTATGCAGCGCCGTTTCCGAATGCCCATGCTCTCCAATGCGTCGACGAGCGCTCCCTCCAGCCGGGTTTTGACTTCGGCAAACACCAAAAAGCCGTCCTTCTGCGCAATGACGTCAATCTCGCCGCCGCGCCGCCTGTAATTCGTCTGCACGATCCGATATCCCTTGCAGCGCAGCAGGTTGGCCGCGTACCGCTCGCCCAACCTGCCCGTCTGTGCGCTGCGGCTCATTGCCCCTGCGCGGCGAAGAACTTCTTCAAAAACGTCCGGCGGTGCACCGGCGAAGGCCCATACGCCGCCAGCCGTTCATAGTGCAGCTTGGTTGGATACCCCTTGTGCTTGGCAAACGCATACTGCGGATACGCCTCATCCAGCTTCAGCATATACCGGTCCCTCGACACCTTGGCAAGGATCGAAGCCGCGGCGATCGAGGCTGAAAGGGCATCCCCTTTCACGATGGTATACGCAACCGTTCCCCCAAGCGCCGGGGCGCGGTTGCCGTCGATCAGCGCGACCTCCGGCCGGGGCGACAGCCCATCCACCGCGCGGCGCATAGCCAGGAAGGTCGCTTGCAAAATATTCAGCTCGTCGATCTCCTGTTCGCTAGCCGCCGCAATCTGATAGTCGGCGGCCTGTTCCAGAATTTCGTCATACAGCCTCTCCCTGGTCTTTTCGGAGAGCTTTTTGGAGTCGTTTAGCTTTTCGAGCGTGAAATGCGGCGGCAGCACAACCGCCGCTGCAAACACCGGACCTGCAAGCGGCCCGCGGCCCGCCTCATCCACGCCGCAAACCACCTGGCAGCCCTCGTCGGCAAACGCCTTTTCATACACAAGCAGGTCCATGCTCAGGCCTCCCCTCTCCGCGGCGGCTTTTCGAGAGAGAGACGCCCGAGCTTGCCCGCCCGGTATTCGTCCAACAGCATAATGGCCGCGCGCTCGGTGTTGACTTCACCGCCGGACACCAGCATGCCGCGTTTGCGTCCAATGCTTTGCAGCAGCGCATAGGAATCGGTTGTCTCGTCCGCCTCCACTTTATACCGGGCTGCCAGCATCTGGCGGTAATCGGTTTTAAGGATATCCAGCAGCCGGACAGCCAGCAGCTCCACATCCACACCAAAGGCTGTGTAACCATCGCCACCAATATGGCCGGTCGTGGTACCGACATCAAGCTTACCCCCGAGGTTCGCGAGGCAGGCGGCCTCGCAATCATAGGCACCGAGC
>CATNEU010000105.1 GCA_950097605.1 uncultured Oscillospiraceae bacterium
GCGCGTCTTCCGACCCATCGGCGCACTACCTGCGACTGCTGTTCCGTCGCCCTTTGTCTATCCGAAGACGGCGCAGCGTCAAATGGAGGAAGGCAGCGGCACCCCTTAACCAGATTTTTGCATCCTTTTTGTCTGCCAAAAAGGATGGGCCTGTCGCGGCCTGAGCGACGAGCGAAAAGATAGATGTATCAAAAGTCTGTCAAATAGACCTATGAAAAAAGCTTTTTCCCACTTTTTCTTGGAAAAAATGGGCCCGTCGCGGCCCGAGCGACGAGCGAAAAGATAGATGCATTAAAAAGCTATGAAAAAGGCTGGGCCTATCTGTTCCAAAATGGAGGATTGGAACAGATAGGCCCAGTGTCATACACCAAACAAATGCAGGTGCTGGCCCAGCATCAAGTTTGCAAACAGCATGGAAAACAAGATGCCGTTTACAAGAAACGGCGTGACCGGTCCATGATAGATCACCGGTTTTTTCTGCGATAGCATGTATAAAAGCCCATAGATACAAACGAACACGCAGCCCACCAGCAGTGCGAAAACGATGCCGCCGGTACCGAGCAAAACGCCGCAGACCGCCAGCAGTTTGCAGTCCCGGAAACGGAAGCCGCGCGTGCATTTGGAAAGCAGCAGCGCCGGTACGCTGGCAGCGAACAACCTGACCAGCTTGTCGAGCAGCGCAGGGGAACCCGGGCAAAAAGCCGAAGCAAACGTGAGCACGCAGAGGAGCAACAACAGCTTGTTGTCGGATTTTGAACCGCGCCCGCAGGTGTAGGACAAAACCAACAGCACCGAAGCGGACAGGCAGAGCAAAAAGGTGTACAAGTGGTATCCCATTGTTAAAAAGCTGAGCAGATAGAATACGCCTAAAGAATTTCGATGAAAGGGGTGCGCAAGGAAACAGGCGCACCGCATTTTTTGCAGCGGCCGCCCATTAAAATAAACCCCGCAATGGGTATCAACTCGGGAAGTGTTTGCTTGCGGCCGCAGCCTGTACAGGCCGTGCGCAAAGAAGCGCCGCGGCCTCTGCGAATTTTCTCAATCCACAGACAGGCGGCCATACCCGCAAACAAGCCGAAAAAGAAGATGTAGAGATCCAAACAGATTTGTATAATGTCCATAACAGAGGAATGGCCCTCTTTCTTATTGAGATGCTGGATCGGTGCCGGCGGCCTCAGGCCGGATTTCCAACGTCATATAAAGCTCGCCGGTGCGGTAGTCGCAGGTCATCGACTCGCTGCCCGCATAACGCACGATGCGGGAACAGAGCCTGTCGATATCCGCCACGGCCTCGTCAAAAGCCTGCTGGTTGGAGAATTTGACAGTGGTGCTGCTGTTCCCCTCCTGCAGAGACTTGGTGTAGAACGCGGCCATGGCTTTGGCAACGGGTATTTTTTCATACTCGTCAAATAAAAGCCCGTTGTATTTATAAAAGTTATAGGTATCCTGTGTGCATTCAGGAATCAAGTTTAAAATATTGTCGTTGATGCTGTTGGTCTTCATGATTTCCTCGGTCGTCAGGCCGAAACGCCAGTAGAGAACCTGATTGTCGGGCCGCTCCCAGTCTGCAAACGCCAGGTCGTCTGAGGTGACGTCGATGTGGTAAAACCCGCCGTCGATTTTCACGATGTTCCAGATGTGCCCAACCACGCCGGTTTCCCGGTCGCCATAGTTGTTTGCATAGGTGTTTTCGATCCCGGCTAAGCTCAGCAGGATGCCCATGGCGTCCGCATAGCCTTCGCAGGTGGCGCGCCCCAGAACCAACGCGCCATAGGCGGAGCTGTTGTCCGGTTCGTCTGGTTTTTCATCGTTATAGGAGCAGTTTTTGACAAGATAGTCGTGAAAGAAACGCACGATTTCAAAGTCGCTGCCCGAAGGGGCCAGCTTGGCAACTTCGCGCGCTTTTTCAAGGGCCTGCGCGGCTTTTTGATCGGTTTTGCCAAAGCCCTTTTTATAGGTGGTTTTAATGTAGTCGTAGTTGCTCAGGAAAATATCATAGGCCGAGGGTTGTGGAAAGACGGGGTTATCCAGCCAAACGTAGTCCAGGCATTTTTTAATGGCATCCACATCGGTTCCCTCGGGAACCGCTACCTTTTTGCCGGGATTGGAGAGGGACAACTTAATTTTATCATACAGAGTGGCTTGCTCTTCATTCAAAAAGGCACGGTAGTATGGCTTCAAAAACGCATCATAGGACTGCACGGTCTCGCTGGGCTGCAGGTTTTTGCCGTAGTCCAGCCCTTTGCAGCCGGACAAGGAGAGCAGCACCGTGCAGGACAATGCAGCGGCAAGTATTTTTTTCATGACAATTCCTCTATATCTATCCAAAGAGCCGGCCGGAACCGGCGATGTTTTCATTCGTGAGCAGGCTGGCCCAACCCTTATCAGGATATGGGCAAAGCCCCCAAAATAGCACAATTGAGCGTCTTCATGAAATATGCGAAAATTGTTAACTTTAATCAATATTGTGAATATGTTATATTATAAACTATACAAAAACGAGTATCAAGTGCAAACGAGAAATTTTTGAAAAAACGCGGAAAATGGTGTATAATGCGAAGGTGTTTCAAAACGCAAAAACGAAGTGTATGCACAGCCGGATTATCCTGGGAAGCTTGGGTGAAAACCGGCCGCAGAGAAAGGACGGTGTTGATAGATGTATGGGAGAGTGCGGAAAAAGCGGATCGTCGCAGCAGGAGTGCTGACCTTGGCGTTGGTGTTCGCTGTGGTTTTTGCCGTGGTATGGAGGAGCTGCGCCCGGACGCAGCAGGCGCCTTCTTATGATCTGTGGGTCGCAGGAATACCGGTTACACAACAGATCCTGCCGGAAGGCTATGCTGGAAGGCCCGGCATGAAGCGAAAGGTGCGGCAGATTGTGATTCATGAAACGGCCAATACCAGCCGGGGCGCCAATGCAAAAAGCCATGCAAAGTATCTGCTGGAATATGCAAAGGACACCGAAATTTCCTGGCACTATACGGTGGACGATCACGAAATTTACCAGCATCTGCCCGAGGATGAGGTTGGTTGGCATGCGGGCGACAAACTGACCAAGGGCGGCGGCAACCAGGCAGGTATTGGCGTTGAAATCTGCATCAACGAGGACGGCGACTATGAAAAGGCGCTGATAAACGCCGAAAAGCTTACCGCGCACCTGCTTTACAAGTATGATATGACAATAGACGATGTTAAGCAGCATGCGGATTTTATGCAAAAAAATTGTCCCACGCTTTTGCGGGACAGCGGGCGATGGGAGGAATTTTTACAAAAGACTGCGGAATACTTAAAGACAGAACAAAATGATTCCTCCGAAACGCAAAAATAGATTGACATTTCCACGAAAATGCGGTATTATCTTATAGGTGAAATTCAGCTCGGTTTGTAGCTGTTTTTTCTGTTAAAATCGCATAGGGAGCGGTATCGAAGTGGTCATAACGGGCCTGACTCGAAATCAGGTAGTCCTCACGGGCTCGTGGGTTCGAATCCCACCCGCTCCGCCAAAAGTATAAGGCAAAGAGATATATGGCCAAAAAAGCCAGTGTTTTCAAGCCTTGCGAGGCCCTCAACTACGAAAAGTTGAGGGCCTCAATTCTTAGATTTTTACCCCTGCCAAAGTCACTCCGGCAGGCGTCGAACCACCAATCCCTGTCAAGCATGACAGCTATGTTAAAAAGGCAGAGCGCAAAGTGGCCCAAGGTGGGTGCCCTTTGCGTTTTTTTGTTTCCAGTGCAAAACATTGGAAGATCCAGACTGCACTACACCGAAATAAACAAGGAGGAAAACTGGTATCGGCAAGCCCTATTATAAAACCTTTCGCGTTGATTCACCGTGCCGCATAGAATGGTAAGGCAGAAAGGTTGTGAGTTTTTTTATGACACAAGTATCGAATCAGGCGGAGCTTCAGGCCGCAATCGCGGATCAGGAAACGGAAATAGAAGTAACCGCCGATTTTCAGATAGATACCGCGCAAAGAATCACCTATGCTGCCACGATTTCAAGTGAAGCGGGCGGCCCTTATACACTGACCAAGGCCGACGGCCACAATGGCTCATGGTTCGTTATCGAGAATCGCGGCTCCCTGACCCTGGCAAACATCATATTGGACGCGGGAGACAGGACACTGTACGCCCGGCAGGAGGTGGGATATACGGTGTTCTACTCCGGCAACGACGAGGGTGGGCCCCCGGCTGAAAATGTCCCCCCGCCCCAGCGGGTGCCGTTGGATGAAGGTGCACCCCTGTCCGAAGAGTTGCCCACCCGTGCGGGCTATGAGTTCACCGGATGGAATACCGACCCCTTCGGTGGCGGCACGGCGTATCAACCCGGCGATACCATCTACGCCACGGGGGATCTAGTGCTGTACGCCCAGTGGAGGGAAGTGCCGCCCACGATCCACCTCATCACCTACGAGCCCAACGATGCCGGAGGCCCGTCCGCTGAGAACATTCCGGAACAGCAGGAGATCCCAGAGGGCGAGACAGTTTCCCTGTCCGCCGCGATCCCCACACGAACCGGCTACCGCTTCCTGAATTGGAACAGCCAGCCGGACGGCTCCGGCGCGGCCTACCAGCCGGGGCAGACGGTAGGCCCGCTCTATGCGGACCTCACACTCTATGCCCAGTGGGCTGCGCTGCCTCCCCTCATGCACACGCTGACCTATCACGGCAACGACGCGGGCGGCCCGCCCGCCCAGTGGATCCCCTTTCCCCAGCAGGTGCCGGAAGGCCAGACCATCACGCTGCCTGACGTAATCCCCACCCGGGAGGGCTATCTCTTTACCGGCTGGAACACCCGGCCCGATGGAAGCGGAACGCCCTATCAGCCCGGCGGGGCGTTTGGTCCTGTTTTTTCTGACGCCGACCTCTACGCCCAGTGGACTGCGCTGCCTCCCCTCATGCACACGCTGACCTATTACGGCAACGATGCGGGCGGCCCGCCTGCCCAGAATATCCCCGGTGCAGTCATGGTGCCGGATGGGCAAAGCGTCACGCTCTCCAGCACGATCCCCACCCGAGAGGGGTTTGCATTCACCGGCTGGAATACAGATCCCTCCGGTATGGGAATCACCTATCAGCCCGGTGACACTATTCTTGATGTGCGGGCGGATATTGACCTGTACGCCCAGTGGATCCCCCTGCAGCCGCCCTACTATACACTGACTTACTGTGGCAACGCCGCCGGTGGACCGCCTGTCTGCTGCATTCCATGTCCCGAGCGGATCCTGGCTGGTCAGTGCGCCCGAATTTCCTGCTGCTCCCCCTGCCGGACCTGCTACTGTTTTACCGGCTGGAATACCGATCCATGCGGAAGGGGACAGACGTTTTGCCCGGGGCAAACCATTGGCCCGGTAATCGGGGACATCTGCCTCTACGCCCAGTGGAGACGGCTGCCACCACCTAAGCCCCGTTATATCTGCCGCAGAGAATCTGACTGACAAATGACAACGAGTGGGCGAAATTAAAGTGCAAAGGATGGCCGTTGCACTCTGTGCAGCCCGCGCAGGAGCGCGGCCAAAAGCAGAGCCTTTGCGGCTACCTATTTGAAACAAGCGCCGATCAGCGCAAAATGCGCTGATCGGCGCGGTTATAAAAAATGCATTTGAATGACAGCACATGCAACCAAACTTCCAATAGCCTCAAAACATAGCGGTGCGAACCGTTAAAAACTACCAAAGCGGCCTGCACTGGTTTCCGTAAGGAGAACCTGTGCAGGCCGCTTAATTGTTTTCTTTATGGATTTCTGTCATAGGTCAAACGGATTTCTCCGTCCTTTTCTTACCTGTTGTTCAAGGCAGGCGTTTCACATAGATCTCCTTTTCCGTGTCGAGCACAAAGCCACAGGACAGCAGCAGGCCGCAGGACGCCGCATTTTCCGGCTCCGGCTGTACCACAATTCGTTTGGCGTCAGGGTGAAGGGCAATCCTGGCCGTCAAGTCCGCCACAATCCTTTTGCCTAGGCCTTTGCGAAGACAATCGGGTTCCCCAATCATATAGTCA
>CATNEU010000106.1 GCA_950097605.1 uncultured Oscillospiraceae bacterium
TGCGGTTGGCATACATCGAGCCGCAGGACGCGCCCGAAAGCGCCAGCGCGGGCAGCACGATGATGTCGGGCGCATAGTCCCGCAGGGTTTCAATAGAAGCTTTCATATATTGCAAACAGGCCTGTGGATTGAGGGGATCGACTTTGTTTACAACGTTGGCGACACGGATAATCGAGTTCATGGTGGAACGTCCTCCTTTTTGCAGCGCGAAAACGCCTCCGGGTTCAAACGGCGGCGCTGAACATTCAGCGCTGAAAGTTGTATGGTCCGCCGCAAACGGCGGGCGCTGGACACCGCCGGGCGGGAGCTGTTGGGATAAGAACTTCGATTGAAACGATTGTACACGTAAGCGTACAGTTATACACCTACTATAATAGCATATTTTTACGGTTCTTGAAACAAGCTGCGGCATAAAAAATCTTGCAGCCGTCTATAAAATCTTCGTGAAATATGTTATGATAAGAAAACACGGACGGGGTGTGCTCTTGCCTGTATTCTGCCCTTCGCCGGCGCTTTGCTCTTCAAAAAATCGCGGCGGGCCGGTATCAAATCCGCACCCCGCCGCATAGACTGTTATAGGCGCGCCCTGCCGCCCAAAAAACAGCGGGGCCCGTCCCCTTCCCGAAGTTTGTATACAAAACGCGGCATGCATTTTGTTGATTCAAGAATAAAGGTGGTAGAAGATGATACGATTCGATACCCACGCGCACAGCGACAACTCCCCCGACAGCCTGCATTCCATTCCGTTTATCTGCGAAAACGCCGCGCACCGGGGGCTGTCTGTGGTCACCATTACCGACCACTGCGAATGCAACGCCTATTATGAGGACAAGGAGTTTCACAACGACTACCAGCGCTCGATCCGGCAGTCGTATTTCGAGACCGTCAAGGCAAAAGTTGCGTTTGCAAACCGCATCCGGGTGCTGACGGGCATCGAGCTCGGCCAGCCGGTGCAGAACCTCGCCGCCGCGGAGGAAGCCGTCTCGGCAAACCCCTATGACTTTGTGCTCGCTTCGGTCCACAACATTGCGGACCAACCGGATTTTTACTTTATGAATTTTGACGACCCCTCGACCGACATCGACGGGCTGTTGGAAGCCTATTTCGACGAGGTGCTTGCGGTGGTCCGCTGGGGCCGTTTTGACGCGCTCGCACATTTGACCTATCCGATCCGGTATATTACCGGCGTATACCACCGGGTGGTGGACCTGTCCAAGTTCAACGGGCAGATTGACGAGATCCTGTCCGAGCTCGCCGCGGCCGGCAAGGCGCTCGAGATCAATACCGGCGGCCTCCGTAAGGAAATCGGCGAGATCTCGCCGGCGCTTGCGCAGGTCGCGCGGTTCAAAGAGCTGGGCGGTGAAATCGTCACCATCGGCTCGGACGCGCACCGCGCGCAGGAGCTTGGCGCCGGTTTTGAAGCCGGCGTGCGGCTTGCCAAACAGGCAGGGTTCGGGCAGGTGGCCTACTATGTGGAGCGGAAGCCGCAGTTTGTCGCCATCGACTTTTAAACGTTTGCATACTGTGTAGTCCGCCCGGCCGCCGCAGGCCGTGCGGAGCCGGCATGAACCATACCGGAGAAAGGAAAAGCATATGGATAAATTGGTACAGCTACTCGAAAAAAACGCGCGGATCAGCGACCAGCAGCTCGCCGTGATGACCGGCCTTTCGGTGGAAGAGGTGCGCGAGAAGATCTATCAATACGAGAAAAAGGGCATCCTGCGCGGCTATAAGGCGCTGATCGACTGGGAGCAGTACGACAGCGATTACATCACCTCGATGATCGAGCTGAAGGTCACGCCCGAAAAGGACAAGGGCTTCGAGGACGTCGCCAAACAGATCATGGAATTCGACGAGGTGGAGAGCGTCTATCTGATGTCGGGCACCTTCGACCTCTGCGTGACCGTCACGGGCCGCGATTTTCACGAGGTCGCGCTGTTTGTGGCCGAACAGCTCTCTCCGATTGAATCGGTCGTCGAGACCTCGACGCACTTTGTGCTGCGCCGCTACAAGGACCGCGGCGTGAAATTTTACGACAGCAAAAGCGATGAAAGGGGTAAACTTCTGTAGTGATCGATTACAATTCCGTGCTTTCCGAAAAGGCCCGGGTCATTAAACCTTCCGGAATCCGCAAATTCTTCGATATCGCCGGCCAGATGGAGGACGTGATCTCGCTCGGCGTTGGCGAACCCGACTTCAGCACGCCCTGGAATGTGCGCAACGCGGGCATCCAGTCCCTCAAAAAGGGCAAGACGGTTTACACCTCCAATTCCGGCCTGATCCTGCTGCGGCAGGAAATCGCCAAATATTTAAAAAGGCGGTTCCATCTCGAGTACCATCCCGACGACGAAATGACCATCACGGTCGGCGGTTCCGAGGGGATCGACATTTGCATCCGCGCGCTGGTCAACCCGGGCGAGGAGGTTTTGATCCCCGAGCCCTGCTTTGTGTCCTATGCGCCGATTACAACGCTGACCGGCGGCGTGGCCGTGCCGATCGAAACCCGCGCGGCGGACAACTTCCGCCTGACCGGCGAGGCATTGCGCGCCAAAATCACCGACAAGACCAAACTGCTGATCCTGCCCTATCCCAACAATCCGACCGGCGCCGTCATGCGCACCGAGCATCTGGAAGAGATTGCGCGGGTGCTGCGCGGCACCAACATCATGGTGCTGTCCGACGAGATTTACGCCGAGCTGACCTATGGCGGCAAGCACGTTTCCATTGCGTCGCTCGAGGGAATGCGGGAACGCACGATTTTGGTCAACGGCTTCTCCAAAGCCTATTCAATGACCGGCTGGCGCCTGGGCTACGTATGCGGGCCCGAGCCGCTGATCCGGGAAATGACCAAAATCCACCAGTTTGCGATTATGTGCGCGCCAACCACCAGCCAATATGCCGCAATTGAAGCCGTCCGCAACTGCGACGGCGCGATTCGCAAAATGCACGATGAATACGATATGCGCCGCCGCCTGATTGTGGACGGGCTGCGCAATATCGGCCTGGACTGCTTCGAGCCGGAGGGCGCGTTCTACGTCTTTCCGTCGATCCAGAGCACCGGGCTTTCCTCGGACGCGTTCTGCGAAAAGCTGCTGTATGAAAAGAAGGTGGCCGTGGTGCCCGGCACCGCGTTCGGCGCTTCGGGCGAGGGCTATGTGCGCATTTCCTATTCCTATTCAATCGAACACATTCTCGAGGCACTCGGGCGCATCGAGGCGTTTTTGCTCGAGCACCACGCAGCGGAGCAGGCCCGGCAGAAAGAGGCGGTATGCACAGAGTAAGCGTCTGCCGCACGCCCGACTATTCGTCCGGGGTGATGGAGAGGGCTGTCGAATCGCATTTCCAGACGCTCGGCCTGGACAGCCTTTTAAAGCCCGGCATGCGCGTGACCATCAAGGCCAACCTGCTGATGAAGCGCGCACCCGACGAGGCCACCACCACCCATCCCGCGCTGGTGCGCGCGGTCGTGCGCAGCTTAAAAAAACGGGGCGTGTCCGCGATCACGATTGCGGACAGCCCCGGCGGCCCCTATACGGTGCAGGCGCTGGACGGTATCTACGCCGCGTCCGGCATGGAACAGGTCGCGCGCGAGGAAGGGGTTTCGCTCAACCGGGACACCGGCTATCAAGAGGTCCCCAACCCGCGGGGAAAGCTCGTGCGGAACTTTCAGCTAATCCACCCCGTCACGCAGGCCGACTTGGTCATCAACGCGGCCAAACTCAAAACACACTGCATGACGGGACTCAGCGGCGGCGTGAAAAATCTGTTTGGCTGCGTGCCGGGCCTGATGAAGCCCGAATTTCACTACCGCTTTCCGGAAAAAGAGCGGTTCTGCGAGATGCTGGTGGACCTCTGCGAATGCGTGCGGCCCGCCGTCACATTCGTTGACGCGGTGGTGGCGATGGAGGGCAACGGCCCCTCGGGCGGGAACCCGCGCGAGGTGGGCCTGACCTTTGCGGGGCGAAACCCCTATGCCGTAGATGTGGCGCTCTGCCGCGCCATCGGTGAGCCGCCGGCTTCGATTCCGATTCTGCGGTGCGCGATCCAACGCGGCCTCTGCCCCGCCGGCGCGGAGGAACTGGCGCTTGTGGGCGACGCGGCGGATTTTTCCGCGGTCGAGGGCTTTGCCAAGCCCACGCCGCACAAACTGGACTTTTCCACAAACATGCCCGCACCGCTGCGGCCGGTGCTGCTGCCGCTCGTCCGTCGGGTTTTAACGCCGAAGCCGGTAATCCAGAACAACCGCTGTATCGGCTGCGGCAAATGCGCCGAGAGCTGCCCCGCGCACACCATAGAGCTGCGGGAGCGCAAAGCGGTCATCAACTACAGCGGCTGCATCAAATGCTATTGCTGCCATGAGATGTGCCCGGTGCGGGCCATTTCGGTGCGCCGCTTGGGCTTGTTTACCCACAAAAAGGACCGCCGGTAAACAAAGCGCAGCATGGTATGAAAGACATATCTATAAAACCGGCCGCTTCTCAGCGGCTTTTTTCAAAAAGAAATTTTGAATTCCCGTGAAACGAGGAGTGATGGAGTTTGGATACGGTTCATCTCAAGGCCCCCGCGAAAATCAACCTGACGCTGGACATTACAGGTGTGCGGGACGACGGATACCATACCATGAAGATGATTATGCAGTCGGTCGACCTCTGCGACCTTGTGCGGATCGAAAAGACAGCACAGGGAGGCATCCGCATCGAATGCTCCAACCCCACGCTGCCCACCGGCGAGGAAAACATCGCCTACCGGGCGGCAGCGGCTTTTTTCGACGCCGTGGGGCAAAGCGAACGGAATATCCTGATCCGCCTTGAAAAACGCATTCCGCACGAGGCGGGGCTTGCAGGCGGCAGCGCAGACGCGGCGGCGGTCATCGTCGGCCTCAACGAGCTCTATCATACCATGTTGACGGTGCCGCAGATGTGCGGCATCGGCCTCTCCGTTGGCGCGGACGTGCCGTTTTGCATCCAGGGGGGCACTGCGCTCGCCGAGGGCGTCGGCGAGCTGCTGCTGCCGCTGCCCGGCCTGCCCAAGTGCTTCATCCTGATCGCCAAGCCCAAAACCGGCATCAAAACCGCCGAGAGTTTCCGAAAATTCGACCAGAACGGGTCGGACCGCTATCCCGACACCGAGCGCGCAATGGGCGCGATTGTCGCGGGCGACCTCGAGGGCATGGCCGCCGAGATGTGCAACGTGCTGGAAGAGGTTGCACAGGTGCCGGAAATCGAGCACATCAAACAGTGCATGCTGCAAAACGGCGCGCTGGGCAGCGTGATGACCGGCAGCGGCTCCGCCGTCGTTGGGGTGTTCGATACCAAATCCCGCGCAAAGGGCTGTCAGCGCCTCCTGGAGGAGGAATATGAGGATGTGTTTCTCGTGGCGCCGCTTGCGCATGGCGCCAAGGTGGTTTTGCTGTAGAGTTTCGTTTTTTATCGCTTCGTCTCCTCTTCCCTATCCCGATAGTGGGGGCAGGCTTTGTCGTCGACACAGCGTTTTTTCAAACGCGGCTTCACACAGTGGCCATAGGCCAAAGGATTATAACTTCCGTTTGCATATTTGATATAGTGCAAACGGAAGTTTTTGCAGGTTCTACACGCTCTGGTTTCCATGATACTACCTCCTTTCTTTTCAAGATAGGAAATAGTATATATGATTTTGCGCTGCTTTTCCGGGTTTGAACACCATGTGGTGTTCAACGAATTTTTCTTCAACCACAGGCGTTTATTTTTATCTATATTTATAAGTCTTTGTTTACCCTGTAGATTCCTCTATCTTTCCTCTTGTTGCTCAGGCCGCGACGGGCCCCTCCTTTATGCTTTGTTCTCCTTAACCTATAGATTCATTTACCTTTCTGTTTGTCGCTCATGCCACGACGGGCACTTCCTTTTTGACAGACAAAAAGGAAGCAAAAATCTGGTTAAAGGGGCTAACGGACTCCTCCAATTGACTGCACGCCGTACACAAAGCGGTGCAAGCCGCTG
>CATNEU010000107.1 GCA_950097605.1 uncultured Oscillospiraceae bacterium
GCAGGCGGCCGAAGCGCACCTTGATATACTTCATACTGAAGATATCGTCGAAACTCACGTTGAGGCCCTGCAGATGGTTAATCTGAATCAACGCCTGCTCATACTGCGCAATGTCCTCTTTGAGCTCTCTCTTCTTCACGCGCAACTCCGAAAGCGACTGCTCGGTCGTCCGGATATACTCGGCAAGCTGATTGGTCGTCTCATCCAAGCCTTCATAGTCCGCATATTCCAGCGGCAGCTTGTAATGCACGCCCATATCGACGATTTTGCCCAGCAGAGGCGCGTATGGATTTTCCTCCAGCAGCGGATGGAACCCCTTGGTATTTTCGGTTGCAACCGCCGCGCTTTCAGGATGGAAATTTTGGCTTCGATAGCATTTTAATATGACATCGTCAAGATTTTTTAACCTGCCTACAATATTGATGAAGGACATCTTGGCGACTGACATTGAAAAACACCACCTTTCAAATGGTTTTTGCGGAACCGTCCGAAGCGCTTCCCGCCGGGTCTGCCGGAGGGAGGGCCGGAGCCTGCCGGTCCGCTTTTTGTGCCGATGCACCGAGAGCGCGCACGCGCCCTCTATACATACAGCAGCTTTTCAATTTCCGCCGGAGATACATTGTATCGGATGCCCTCGATGATATCGATGATATTTTCCGTCTCGATCTCGCAAAGAACCATATAGGACACCATGACGGTGGGCGCGTGGGTTGTATAGCGCATGCGGCGTTTATTGAGCTCATACAGAACGCTCTGCGCGAAGTGCTCAATAAAGCTGAAGTTCCCTTCCTGCACCTGTTTGCTATAGCGCGTCTCCATAACAATCTTCATGGCTTCCTTTTCCCCATTCGCCTCGATCAGCGCATCCAATTGTTTGCGGCTGATATAGTAGGTATAGGGCAGCATCAGCGAGCGAATCGTATCGGGGGAGGCGTGGAAATACTTTTTCATACGGTAGATGATCGTCACGTTGATCAGCTCGCATTGCAGCGAGAAGATCTCGGTCAGCTCCCTGCGCGCGGAGCCTTTAAAGTCCCGCTTAATCAGATCAATCACAGTGTGGAAATAGTACTCGCGCAGCGCGTGCTCGCAGCGGGTGACGTCGATCGCCATACCGGGTTCGGGCTGCAGCCTCTGCAAAATCGCCTTGTAAGGGGTTGCAGACAGCACGGCGAGCAGGTCGGAAAACGAGCGCACGTCGTTTAGCTTCGACATTTCAAACCGTGCGTGGTCGAGCAGGAAAGCCGGCATCGAAAAGAGGAACTCTTCGGGCTTTCCGGCATTGAGCAGCCGGATGCAGTTCAGAATCGCCGCAATCTCGATGTTGATGATCGTATAGTGATAAAAGCTGCCGGCCGTCTTGCCGGTCTGGTAGCGGCAGAGCTTGGCATAGCGGTTGAACAACTCGGTGCGCAGGATCTGCTCGAGCTGCCCACGGTGGATCAAGCTCTCGTTGATCGAGGCCAAACAGGTCCGATACGCCGTCTCGTTTTTGAGATAGCCCGCCACTTCGCTGACTGACCGCTTGCGCGTAAGCTCGGTATAGTCTTTATCGGTGAGGCGCTTGCCATACATCGAGCGCGCTTTGGCGGAGATCACATTTTGAGAATAGGAGCCCAACATCACGCATCACCTGCCCAACACGCGGTCGAAAATCTCGTTTTCCCACTGCGCATGCTTTTCTTCAAAGGACTTTTGCAGCCGGTCCCGCACCATGTCGTGCTCGGCCGTCAGCCGGGCAATCTTCTCGTTCGCAAAGGATTCCTCGCTGGCCCTGATCATTTCAATGCGCCTTTCGGCCCTCGCCAGCCGTTCCTCGCTGACGCGCTTTTTCTCGTTTTCCACTTCGACCTGCGCCTGCTCCTTCAGCTTGATACCCTCTGCCTCAATATCCTTTGCCTTCGCGTCGATCTCGACAATTTTTTCGATGATATCGTGCACAAAGCCGCCTCCTTTGCCGGTATTGTTTTCGTAAAAAAGAAATTTCGTCTTGTCCTACAGGTTGTCGGTTGGAGCCGGGCGCCCCATTTTTAGGTTGCCCGAAGATCCCCCTGCTAACCGCCGTTTGGAGCGGTCGTTCACAGACACAAACTGATTATTCCAATCGGATTTCCGGAGAATCCGCGCACAGACCGCCTCTGGAAAAAGAAGCGTCCGCCGTGCTGGAAGCATGCAAAACCGCACGGTTTCGCCGGAAACCTGCAAATCCTTCCCGAAAAATTCTTTTCTGCGGAAAATAGTTTAGGTGGTCGCACCCTTTCGTCAAAAAGCGCGATCCACCTAAGCCTTATTGCATCCTCAATCATATACCTATTGAGACGGGTTTGCAATAGTGAAACTGTAGTAATAGTTATGCACATACCCTTCGATATTGCACATTTTGTATGAATTTCCGGTGAACATTAGTTTTTGAGGCTTTGCAGCGGCGCCGGAATCTGCCCGCCCCTGCCGATGAATTTGGCGGGGGACTGGTACCGAATTTTCATCACCGGGCCCGAACCCAGCAGGCCGCCAAATTCCAGCTCGTCGCCGATTTTTTTGCCAATTGCGGGGATCACGCGCACCGCCGTGGTCTTGAAATTGACCATGCCGATGGCGGCTTCGTCCGCAATGATGCCCGCAATGATCTCGGGTGTCGCGTCGCCCGGAATCACGATCATATCTAAGCCCACCGAGCAGACCGCCGTCATCGCCTCGAGCTTTTCGATGCTCAGCGTGCCCGCGCGCGCGGCCGCAATCATGCCCGCGTCCTCAGTGACCGGAATAAATGCGCCCGAAAGGCCGCCGACCTTCGAGGAGGCCATCACGCCGCCCTTTTTGACCGCGTCGTTCAAAAGCGCCAGGCAGGCGGTCGTGCCGTGGCAACCGCACTGCTCCAGGCCCATCTCCTCGAGGATATATGCGACCGAGTCGCCGATGGCCGGCGTCGGCGCGAGCGAGAGATCCACAATGCCGAACGGCACGCCAAGCCGCCTGCTGGCCTCGTTTGCAACGAGCTGGCCCATGCGGGTAATCTTAAACGCCGTCTTTTTAACAATTTCGGCAATCTCGGTGATATTGGCGTTGTCCGGCGCCTTGGCGAGCGCCGCGCGCACCACGCCGGGGCCCGAAACGCCGACGTTGATCACGCACTCCGGCTCGCCGGGGCCGTGGAACGCACCCGCCATAAACGGATTGTCCTCCGGCGCGTTGCAGAACACCACGAGCTTTGCGGAGCCGATGCAGTCGCGGTCCGCCGTCAGCTCGCTGGCCTGCTTGACAATGCGGCCCATCATGCCCACCGCGTCCAGGTTGATGCCGGTTTTGGTCGAGCCGATGTTGACCGAGGAGCAGACCCGCTCGGTTGCCGACAGCGCGCGCGGAATCGACTCGATCAGCTCGACGTCGCCCGCCGCGAAGCCCTTGTGCACCAGCGCGGAATACCCGCCGATGAAATTGACGCCGACGTCCTTGGCTGCGCGGTCGAGCGTCAGCGCAAATTTGACCGGATCGCCGCCCTTGCAGGGCGCCAGGATCATCGCAATCGGCGTGACCGCGATGCGCTTGTGGATGATGGGAATACCGTACTGCTTTTCAATGTCTTCGCCGGTTTTAACCAGGTCCTTTGCAAGCGTGGTGATCTTGCGGTACACCTTTTCGCAGGCCTTGTCGATGTCCGGGTCGCAGCAATCGAGCAGCGAAATGCCCATTGTGATGGTGCGGACGTCCAGGTTTTCATCCTGGATCATTGTAATGGTTTCCAATATATCATGTACGTTGACCATGGGTATCCTCCGATTCTATAGGTTGATAGGCCCGGCACGCGCGGGCCTCTGGAGCAGGCGCCGCCTATTTTCAGATGCGGTGCATCGAGTTGAAGATGTTTTCGTGCATCACGTGGATGGAAAGGCCCATCTCATCTCCGATTTTCTGCATGGCGTCGCTCATTTCGGACAACTCGCCTTTCATTCCCGAAATATCCACCAGCATAATCATCGCAAACAGGTCCTGCAGGACCGACTGGGTCACCTCGATGACGTTTGCGTTGTACTCCGCACAAGAGGTGCTCACTTTTGCCAGAATTCCCACCATATCTTTTCCTATAACTGTCACTACAGCACGCATTGTAACACTCCATTCTCCGGCAGCCTCCGATAGTCTCGCCCCGCAAGGCCATGCGGGGCGTACAGCGCCCTCCCGCCGCCGCCGGTGACGAGAGGGCCTGGTTTATCCAAACCGGCGCACAGCCGCGCAGGCAGAGCCTGGCAGATGCGGTCCGGGGATTTATATGTTGTTGAGCTCTTCAATAAAGGCAGCGGGGTTCACATCGCTTGGGATCATAAACGCCTCGGGCGAGAGCGAAACATCCGCCAGGACCGCGCCGTCCGGCGCGCAACTGCGCTTAAACTGCCCGCCGAAAAACCGGTTCATAAACAGCAGAAGCTTGCCTTTGATAAACCCCTTTTCGAGATCCGGGCAAAACGCGAAGCAGGCGTAGAAGAAGATCTTGGAGGGCCTGAACCCGTACTTGACGAAATAATACAGAAAGAAATCGTGCAGCTCATACGGGCCCAGAATGTCCTCGGTCTTCTGGGTGGTTTCGCCCATCTCGTCGGGCGGCAGCAGCTCGGGCGAAACCGGCGTGCCAAGGATGTCCGCGAGCGTCTCGGCAGCCGCTGCAAACGCCGGCTCGGCGGCCAGGTAGCTCGTCAGCTTACGGATCATGTTTTTGGTCGCGCAGGTGTTGACGTTGAAGTTGGCAATCTGGTCCCCTGCAAAGGTGCACCAGCCCAGCGCCTCCTCCGATAAATCGCCCGTGCCGACCACCAGCCCGCGCTCCTTGTTGGCAAGGTCGAGCAGCACCTGGGTGCGCTCCCTCGCCTGCGCGTTTTCATAGGTCACATCCTTGACCTGGGAATTGTGCCCGATGTCCTGAAAGTGCTGCAGCACGCCGGCCTTGATGCTGATATCCCGGCCTGTCGCACCCAGGTCCTCAATCAGCCGCAGCGCGTTGTAATAGGTGCGGTCGGTCGTGCCAAAGCCCGGCATCGTCACGCCCAGCACGTTCTGCCGCGGCAGCCCGAGCTGGTCCATCGCCCGGCAGGCAACCAGCAGCGCCAGCGTTGAATCCAGGCCGCCCGAAACACCCACAACGGCCTTTTTGCAGCCGATGTTGCGCAGCCTCGTCGCCAGGGAGCTGACCTGCAGCGAGAAAAACTCCTCCAGATAGGCTTTTGCGGCCACGGGGTCCCCTGGCAGAAACGGGTCGCGCGTCACGTTGCGCAGCAGTCCTTTTTTGAGACTGTTGGGCAGTGCGGAGAAGTGTGGGCGCTTGAAATCCGCAAAGCTCGAGGTAAACTTTTTGCGCAGCTTGGTGGCCTTGATGATGTCGATATCAATGTCGTTGATACAGACAATGCTCTCGGTGTCGGACGCGGCAAACGACATCTCCTCCCCGCACTCGAAGATGCAGGCAAAGCCCTTGTAAACCCGCGGAGAAGAGGTGTCCCCAATGCCGCCGTTGCACACGCTGATTGCGCAGCCCAGCGACGCCGACATATTTTTCGCAATGTCCCGGCAGGAGGAGACATACCCCGCCACCACCGGCTGATAGGAGGGCACCACGACCAAATCGCAGTTGTTCTGCGAGATCGACTGCGCCTTGAGCGGCAGATTCATCGGGTCGCAGGACGAAACGCAGAAATTGAGATCCCCGCAGGAGAAAACCGTGTCCTCCGGGAGAATCAGGTCGCTGTACCGCCCTTCCAGCAGGTCGGCGGGCGAATCGAACGAGGGCAGGTAGCCGACCAGGCTGCCCGCGTGCAGCACCGCACAGACCGAA
The DNA here is from genome assembly GCA_950097605.1 of uncultured Oscillospiraceae bacterium. Classification (GTDB taxonomy): domain Bacteria; phylum Bacillota; class Clostridia; order Oscillospirales; family Ruminococcaceae; genus CATNEU01. The sequence continues at coordinate 5,822 of CATNEU010000107.1, forward strand.
ACCGGCCGGCCGCAGTCGTTGACCGGCAGGCCCGCGATGATATACGAGCTGAAATTGGCGGAGTACAGCGTGAGCTCGTCGAGCTGCTCTTTACAGATCT
>CATNEU010000108.1 GCA_950097605.1 uncultured Oscillospiraceae bacterium
GCGTCTATGAGGTCAAGGCGGTCGACGCGGCGGGCAACGAGTCTAAAACACTCAAATTTGAGATCAGGAGATAGACACGGGATTTTCCACAGGACCACATCCCTTGCAATAGGCGCCGCAATGCGGCGGCAAGCGGGGGAGGGTGGAAAAGGGGCGCATACAACCAAGTGTATGCGCCCCTTTTTGCGATACGGTTTAACGCCTGCAACGCGCAGGCGTTAAACCGTTTTTTATAACCGCGCCAGCAAATCTCTGATTTGCACGTGCCAAAGGCACGAATCAGCGCAAAACGCGCTGGTCGCGATTGTTTCAAAACAATAGCCCAAAGGCACAAATCAGCGCACACCGAGCAGCGGCTATTTTTTATTACAACAGGAAACCCAAAGGGTTTCAGTCCGAAACGTAACAAAAAATAGCGTCCTGTGTTTTTCACTATATAGCGGTGGTGCGGCTATTTTTTATTACAGGGAGAAAACCTGTTTGAGAACCTGGACAACACCGTCCTCGTCGTTGGATTTTGCCGTGAAACGGCAGAGGCTCTTGAGCTTTGGATGTGCGTTTTCCATTGCATAGCTGTGTGCGCAAGCCTGCATCATTTCGCAGTCGTTGAGATAGTCCCCGAACGCCATGCTCTCCTCCGGACGGATGCCATACCGGTCCTGCAGAAGCCGGATGGCCGCCCCTTTATTCACGCCGGGGTTCATGAGGTCCACCCAGCGGTCGCCCGAAAGGCTCACGACGAAGCGGTCCCGGAAGGCCTTCAGCGCCGGATAGCTGTTGGTTTCGGCGTTTTCGAGGTCGAAGACCGCGATTTTGCAAATCGCGTCGGGGATCTGCGCGGTTAACAGATCCGGAACCAGCTCCACCTGGTTGTAGTACATCTGGACGTTTTCGATGAAAAATGGATGCTGGTTGTCGATATAGGCGGACCGCCCGCCGCAGAGAACCGGAAGCGCATGCCGGATCTGCCGGACGGCGCGGACCGCCTCGGCGATGCGGGCAGGTTCAATGGCGCTTGTGAAGATGTTCCGGGCGCCCTCATAGATAAACGAGCCGTTGTCGCTGATAAAATAGAGTTGGTCTGCGAGCGGTCCAAAATGGCAGGCAAGGTTTGCATATTGCCGGCCGCTCGCGGCGGCGAATCGAACGCCGCTGTGCAGCAGCCGGCGCAGGATGTCGGGCAGTTCGGGAGAGAGTTGTTTCTGGCTGTTTAAAAGGGTGCCGTCCATATCGGCGGCGATCAATCGGATCATAAGCGCCTCCTGTCGCAATCTGTAGGTTCGTACGATTGGTATTATAGCAGATGCGGTTTGGGCGTGTAAATGAGCGCGGCGCGCAAACTTTTAGCAGGCCAATGCCTCTAAATTGGATATTGTGTTTGGACTTGCACTTTAAAATGTGAATATTTTATAAATTTTACGGCGCAGAGTGGCGCGGATAGAGACGGCGGGAGCTGAATCCGAATCTCTGCGGCGAGTGACTTACAGGATTTGCCGTTTCCCGCTGCGCGCAAGACTATACATTTCCCATACGGGAGGACTGCAATGTGGAGCCAAACGGCCCTTGGAAAAGTGCAGAAGTCCGTAAACGGGACAAATATGCCGCTTATCTGGAATAATCAAAGCCAAGATCGTCCTTACATAGAAGCATAAGGAGGGTGTTGTCATGACATGGAGCTGCTGCGATATATTATACGATATGTATAATATATCAGAAAATGGGCTGGATTTCTGTCTATATTGACAAAAACTGAGGATTTCAGTATACTGATTGCGAACGAAGTAACGATTTTTTTTGTTATTTGTGTAGGCAGAAGAAATCGGGTCTTGGTCTGTCGGCAGGGGGCACGACCCCTTCCCATACATATTTCTACACATTAAGGAGGCATTTGCAACATGAGAGTTCGAGCAAAACGGCTGATTGCCTGTGTTCTCTCGCTGATGATGGTGCTGTCGATGGCAAACGGCAGTCTCCAGCTTCTCGGGAAAACGCTGTTTGCTTCGGCGGCCGGCGAAAACCTTGCACTTGGCAAAACGGTTTACGCGTCCGGTACCGAGGTAAACGACGGCAGATGGAAGCCGGACAAGGTTGTGGACGGCGTGGTCAGCAAGGATTCACGCTGGTCGTCCAACACGTCCGACGATGCGTGGATCACCATTGACCTCGGTACACCGGCCGAGGTGGGCAAAGTGGTATTAAACTGGGAGCTTAAAGCGACCCGGTTCAAGCTGCAGGCGTCTAACGACAACAGCAACTGGCAGGATATCTTCACGGCTTATGCAGAGACAGCCAGCCCCGGAGAGAATTCCACAGTCCATGAGATTGTACTGGATGCCCCGGTAAGCGCGCGCTATATCCGCATGCAGGGCATCGAGAGAACGCCGGTCGAGCCGGGCGGCCCGGTCTATGGCTACTCGCTCTTTGAGTTTGAGATCTATGCGCCCGACGTGGTGCTGCCGGATGCCGAAGCTGCACAGGCGGTCCTCGATTCGATCAACGTGCCCAAATCCACCCAGCAGAACTTTGCGGTGCCGGTAAGCGGCATACAGAACGCGGTTATCGCGTGGACTTCCTCCCATCCGGAGATCATCAGTGTCGGCGAAGACGGCGCGGCGGTTGTCACACTGCCCGAGACGTCCACAGTTGTCACGCTGACGGCGGCCGTTACGGTCGGCGAGGTCACGCTGCGGGAAGAATTCCCGGTCAATGTGAAATCCGCCGACGAGGCGCCGGTTTCCTACTCCCTCTATCCGCTCGTGCAGAACATGCAGACAACCGCGGATACCATCTCGATCACCAGCACGGTCAACGTGGTGGTCGACAGCAGCGTTGACAGCGCCACAAGAGCCTATCTTGCCGAAGTGCTTGCGGGCAACGGCCTCACGGCTGTATACAGCGACGCGGCGGTAGAAGGCAGCACCAACCTGCTGCTCGGCGTGAGCGGTTCGGACAGCGCAGTAGACCAGTATTTTGCAGGCGTTTCCTACGACGCCGATGCACTTGCGGCCCATCACGACGCCTATGTGCTGGATATCAGCGACGCCAGTGAAAACGGCGCCATCGCCATCCTGGGCAAAAACAGTGACGCGGTGTATTACGCGGTCGCCACGCTGCGCCAGATATTGGAGACCAACAGCAGCCGCGCAACCGTGATGACCCTCACCGACTGGGCGGACACCCAGTTCCGCGGCTTTATCGAGGGCTTCTACGGCCTGCCCTGGAGCTATGAGGACCGTGTGAGCCTCATGGAATTTGGCCAGCAGTTTAAAATGAACTCCTACATCTACGGCCCAAAAGACGATCCCTACCATCGCGACAGTTGGCGCGAGCTCTACCCCGACGATCAGCTTGCCGACATTGTCAAGCTTGTGGAAAAGGGCCAGGAAACCAAGGTGGAATTCATCTGGGGTATCCACCCGGGATTTGACATCGACCTGTTCAGCGAGGACGATTATCAGGCGATGATCGCCAAGTTTGAGCAGCTCTATAACGCCGGCGTCCGGCAGTTCAGCATTTTCATGGACGATATTGACACCACCAAGGCCTACAACGAGCGCGAGCAGCTCGTTAAGGTGCTCAACCGCGTGGAGACGGAATTTGTGCAGGCAAAGGGCGACGTTAAGCCGCTGATCTTTGTGCCCTCCTACTACAACAAGTCCTGGAGCACCGGCAGCGCCGGACAGGCTTACCTGCGTGCGCTGGCAAATCTCGAGCCGGATATCCAGATCATGTGGACCGGCAACAGTGTCATGTCGGATATCGACAATAGCACCGTCCAGTGGGTTCGGAACCTGGTGGGCCGCGATATCTATATCTGGTGGAACCATCCGGTCAACGACTATGCGAAGGATTCCCTGCTCATGGGCGAATCCTACCGTTTGGGCAACGACGTTAAAAACATGAGCGGCTTTGTGTCCAACCCGATGAACCAGGCCGAGGCCTCGAAGGTCTCGCTGTTCTCGGTCGCAGATTACACTTGGAACATCGGCAAGTTCAACCAGAGTACAAGCTGGCAGCACTCGTTCGCCTATGTCGCGCCCGACGCGGCCGAGGCGCTGTACACCTTCTCGAAAAACGTTTCCGACCCGTCTCCGAACGGCTCGGGCGTTGTCAGAGAGGAATCCGCTTACCTGACCAGCACCCTCAGCTCGTTTAACAGCGCGCTGAACGCCGGACGGGATCTCACGGAGCTCGGCACCCAGCTTGTGGACGAGTTTGTCAACATCCAGAAGGCCTGCCAGGAGCTGCGTGCTTCAAAAGCGAACCCGGCTCTCGTCAAGGAGATCGAGCCTTGGACCCATTCGCTGGAGCAGGTCGCCCTTGCGGGGGAAAAGGCTGTGCGCGTTGCCATGCAGTTGCAGGATGAAAACGCCGACGCGGCTGCCATTTGGAACCATTATTCCATCGCTTCCACGGCAATCCAGCGCGCCAAGACGTTCACCACGCTGACCGATGCGGGCAACACGGTCGTCAAGGCGGGCAGCAAACGGCTGCAGCCGTTTGCAAATAACCTGATCGCCAACCTGGAGAGCCGTGTGCGCACGGCCGTGCTGGCGGACGTCAACGACGCCAAGGACACCGCGAAAGCCTATACCAACGTGGCGGCCTATGAGCAGGCTGTTGTGACGGTCGGCACGTCTTCCGTTACCCTTGAGAATTTGCAGAGTGTCACGCTGCAGCCCGGCGAGTATGTCGGCCTGCGGGCGGATACGCTCAAAAACGTCACCGAGATGACCGCGCAGGAGCTGCCCGAGGCGCTCACGGTGCAGATTTCCGAGAACGGCGTTGTCTGGCAGGATGTCCCGGCAGAGGGCTTTGCCGGCACGGTCACAGCCAAGTATGCGCGCGTATGCAACAACACCCAGCAGGCTGTGAACTTCGACCTGACCGGCTTTGGCTTCAATACCCTCGCGCCGCTGACCGGCATCACCGGTTCGCTGGGCGGTGGTATAGAGGCCTACTCGGGCTCGGTGAACAGCACGCTTGACGGCAGCCTGAATACGCTGCTCTGGACCAAGGTGCAGAAGGTTGGCCAGACGATTACATACAACTTTGGCAAAAAGGTGCCGCTGTTTGACGTGACCATGTATATGGACACCTCCGACTATCTGCGCCAGGGCGTGATTGAGGTTTCGGCCGACGGCAGCGAATGGACCCAAATCGGCCTGATCGACAATCTGGGTTCCTCCAAAACCTATGTCAACTCGTTCAACGCGAACGGCGCGAAAGTGCAGTATGCAAGATTGCGTATCACCGCGGACGACGCAAGCTGGCTCAAGGTCAACGAGTTCGAGTTCAACAAGTCGATGGGCACGCAGAACGCGCAGTTTGTCTCCTGCGACATCGACGGCCGTATTGAGCTGGCGAGCGACCGCAATGTCAACAGCTATTTCACGGCCAATGAAAACAAGGCCGGTACCATCGTGTATAAAAACGTCAACAACAAAACCGCTACCGAGTTTGTGGTGCTGCAGGACGCGACCAACCTTTCGGGCGCGGTTGTGACGATTGTCTCCGAAAACGGTGCGAAGCAGATTGGCACGCTCGACAAGGCGTACAATGTCTTTGACATCTCGGGCAACGGCTATGTCTATGAGATGCGGATTTCCTGGGACGACGGCGGCGCGCCGACTCTCTTTGAGCTCGGTACCACCAACAACGAAGTGAATCCGCCGGAGCCTGTGGACAAAACGGCGCTTGAGGCCGTGATTGCCGAGGCGAACGGCCTGGACGAGAACGACTACACGGCGGAGAGCTGGGCCGCGATGCAGATGAAGTTCACCGACGCAGTGGACGCATTTGAGAACGAGTCTGCAACACAGGCGGAAGTGGACGCGGCGAAGGACGCGCTGCGTGCAGCCATCGACGCGCTCGAAACCAAACCGGAGCCTGTGGACAAAACGG
>CATNEU010000109.1 GCA_950097605.1 uncultured Oscillospiraceae bacterium
GGGTTGGCGCCAACCGGGTCGGTTTCGGTCAAAACTTGGTTGGACGGCAGATACACGGCGCCCGAGCTGCAAAAGACATAACGGACCAATTTGTCCCGCCTGAGAGCGCGTGCAGCCAGCAAAACATCCTCCGCCGTATAACCGCTGGTGTCGATCACCGCTTCATAGCGGTTGGGGGAGAGGACGCGGAGGTCTGCGGCGGAATGGCGGTCCCCCTTGTAGAAGGTATGTACGCCCGGGTAGGTCAGAGGCTTTTCGCCGCGGCTGAAAATGTCCACCTCATATCCAAGGCGGATCAGACGCCGCGCAATCTGTGCACCGACAAATCCGGTTGCGCCGAAAACCAAAGCTTTCATGTGCAGGCTCCTTTCAGAATCATCAGAATCAGAGGATATTGCTGTAAAAAGGCGGCGTTTTCTATAACGCCGCCTTTTGCTATTCAATAAAGGATTGGTTGATATAGTTGGAGGCTTCGATTGCCGCGACGGCGCCGTCGCTTGCGGCGGTCACGAGCTGCCGGACCGCTTTGCTGCGCGTGTCGCCCGCGACAAAGATCCCGGCCTGAGAGGTTTTGCAGTCCTCGCCCGCTGCGATATAGCCGCCGTCGCTGAGTGCCACCAAACCCGCGAACCGCTCGTTTTCGGGCTGCAGACCAACGGCGATGAATACGCCCGAGATGGAAAGCTCGCTCCTACGGCCGGTTTTCACGTTGGAAACCGCAATGCCGGTAACGGTTCCGTCTCCTAAAATGGCGTCCACGACGCTGTCGTACACCACCTGGATGTTTTCCCGGGCAAGCACGCTGTCCACCGTGACCTTTGAAGCACGGAACGCATCCCGCCGGTGGATCAGATAGACCGTTTTGCAGTTGTTTGCCAAAAACAGTGCGTCCTCCAGCGCGGTATTGCCGCCGCCGACGATGCAGACGTCTTTTCCCTTATAAAAAGCGCCGTCGCATGTCGCACAATAGGAGACGCCCTTACCGGAGAATGCGTCCTCGCCCGGAACGCCGAGCTTGCGATGCCTTGCGCCGTTGGCGATAATCACCGCCTTTGCACGGTGTTTGCCTGCGCCGGTCACAACGACTTTGACGTTGCCGTCTTCCTGAATAGCTTCCGCCTTTTCATACAGCACCTCCGCGCCAAGCGCCGTCGCCTGGTCATAGAGATTCTGCGAGAACTCGAAGCCCGAAATTGTGGAAACAGCGGGGTAGTTTTCGACCTCGGGCGTATTGATGATTTGCCCGCCATACGCGAACTCCTCGAGCACCGTGACGGTGTGCCCCGCCCGTACTGCATAGATGGCGGCGGACAGCCCGGCGGGACCCGCGCCGATAATGACGATATCCTTCATGGCGATTCTCCTGCTTTCTCCGGCCTAACTCTGCATTCCCGAAGCGGCCGGCGCTTCGGGCAGCCGCTTGTAATAAGGGATTTGGCTGCCCCTAAGATGTAAATACGCAGCTACAGATTTATTATACCCGATTTGGATGCGGATTTGCAAGAAACAGGGCAATAAAAGGGAAACGCCTGGATACAGCATTTGCATCCGGGCGTTTCCCTTTGTATATTGGAGAGATTGTAATTAGCGTTTGATTTCAAATGCGATGGTGTTCGACACGTTGCCGGCAGCGTCGATGGCTTTGACTTCATAGACGCCGGGCGCCGTGAACTTGCAGCGGAGCGCATTTCCATCCGCCAGCACGCCGTTGATATAGAAGTCAACGCGTTCGTCGGAGGTGACCGCTACGTTGTAGCGCGTAACCCCGCCCAGGATGAAGAAGTTGGTCGAGAGCACCGGCGCTTTCTTGTCGATTGTGAACACGTAAGCACCCGAGTAGTTGCCGGCCTTGTCGTATGCTTTGACGACATGTCTGCCGGGCTCGGTGACGGTGATCGAATCGGTATAACCGTCAACCGTCACTTCGTCGACGACGAATTGCACCTCTTCGGTGGCTGTGAGTGTGACATCCTGGTTGGCATAGCCCTGGTTGGCGGCCTGCTCGGAGGCAAGCACCGGTTTGACGCGGTCGATCGAGAAGACGATCGGGTCGGAAGCAATGCCGTATTTGTCGGTTGCAACGACGGTATAGTCGCCGTCCTGCGTGAAGCTGATGGCTTTTCCAACGCGGCCGGTGTCCACACCGTTGACGCTCCAGGAGACGTCCTTATCCGCTGTGAGCTTAACCGAAGCCCTGTGCGCGCCGGATGCCGGTGCGCCGGTTATAACGGGCTGGGAAGCGTCGATGTTGAGCAGCATATGGTACAGCAGCTCGGAGAAAGCGGCGAGATGTTCTTTGCCGCGGTCGCCGAAATAGCTTTCAACGGCTTCGAGACGGTCGTATTTGGTGTGCATGATCTCGCCGAGCAGCTCGGTCTGGTTGGAGCCGTCGTAAGGGGGGAGGTCCCAGTTGCCCGCTTCAAAATACACATAGGGGATGCCAACGTTTTTAAACGAAGCGTGGTCGCTCCAGTCGCCTGTGGAGGGCGCGGGGTAACTGCTGTTTTTGCCCGGGTTCTGGTGGATGTCGAGGCCGAGCTCTTTGACGAGCTCCATGCTCTGCTCGAACGCCCAGGTGTCCTTCACGCCGCCGGCCTGCTTTACGCCGCCGTAGATATACATTTTGTCGCCCGCGAGAACCGAGTCCAGGTTGATCATGAGCACGGTGTTGTCGAGTTCTTCCTGCGACATCGACTTCACATAGGCCTTGGAACCCTGCAGGCCGGTTTCCTCTGCGCCGAAGAAGACGTATTTGAGCGTATATTTTGTATCGACGCCGATCATACGCAGCGCGGATTCAAGGGTGACCGAGGTGCCGGAGCCGTTGTCGTCCACGCCGGTGGAGAACACGCCGTCCACTTCGGTTTTCTTCTGCACGCTGTCGTAGTGCGCGCCGATGATGATTTGCTTTTCAGAGTCGCCGGGTTTTGTAACCACAACGTTCTGGCTGTTGGTGGCCTTTCCGCCGCGGGTGTATGTAATGGGCTGTACCTCCACGTTTTCGTAGCCGGCGGCCTCCAGTTCGTTCACGAGCATGTCCTTCGCCTGGATTTCCTGCTCGCTGCCGGCGATACGCGCACCCAGCGCGTTGATCTCCTGCAAGAAGCTGTAGGCTTTCTGTCCGAAGTTCTGGTCCGTCTCGCCCGCGGCGCTGACAATGACGGCGTTGACAAGCAGCATCGCCATTACAACGATACAGGCCAAGGATTTTTTGGCAATTGCTTTCATGTTCCTCTTCCTTTCTGTCGTCCCGGTGGTTTCACAATCTCTCCATGATCATCCGGTGGTTTACTATGGGTCTAAGTATAGCGCGTGATTTGTTCATTGTCAAGTCATTTTTGCATATTTATTGATGTAAATTGCGTATATTTTTAATTTTATGCATATTTTATGCGGTTTATACAGCCTGTTTATGCAAAAATGGCCGTCCATCGGACGGCCGGAGCGCGTGTTAAAACAGCTTGCGCAGTTCCTCAAGTGCCTTTTTTTCAATGCGCGAAACATAGGAGCGCGAGATGCCGAGCTTATGGGCCACCTCCCGCTGGGTCAGGGCCTGGTATCCATATAGCCCATAGCGCTGTTCAATAATCATCTTTTCGCGCGGCGTGAGGACGCGGTCGATACACTCGTAGACCTTCTGCGCCTTGAGTTTGATGTCGATGTTGTCGAGCAGGTTCTCCTCATCCGAGACGATGTCCAGCAGCGTGAGGGTATTGCCGTCCTTATCGGTGTCGATTGGATCGCTGATATACACGTCCTGGGCGTTTTTTTTCTGGTTGCGGAAGTGCATGAGCACCTCGTTTTCGATGCATCGTGCGGCATAGGTCGCAAATCGCGTGCCCTTCTCGTAATCGAACGTCGATACGGCTTTGATGAGGCCGATGGTGCCGATGGAGATCAAATCGTCCTGTTCGCGCACGTTGGAGTAGTATTTTTTAATAATGTGCGCAACGAGGCGCAGGTTGTGCTCGATCAAACGGCTGCGGGCTTCTTTGTCGCCCTCGGCCATCTGTTCAAAGCAGGCCCGCTCCTCCTTTGCGGAGAGAGGCTTTGGAAACGAGCCGCTGTTTGTCACATGCAGCGCAAGGTAGAGTAGGTTCGACAGCGCAAAGCTGATGAGCGTGCTGAACATAAAATCCCGTCCTTTCCCAGTATCAGATATATGTATGCAGCGGGTGAAAGTTGTATGTCCACAGTGGAAACGTGCGGCTGTACCCCGGTTGATTGGCCAATATGTTCATGGCTTTCGTATATACGACAATTTGATTTGGGCAATATTTTGTTGACAAATGTGCAAAGTTCCTATATAATAGATTAGAAAACAAAGCAGAACAGATTTCCGTTCTCACCCCTGCGCGCATGCAGAAGCGCTGTGGGTCAATAGCTGCCAGCATGGGGGCCCGGTTATGCGGCGCCTTATGTCGGATTGGGTATTGAACGCGGACGGTGAACTCTGTCCGCGTTTTGTAATTTGTAAATACTTTATAAAGGGTTTTGGAGGTGCTTTGCCATTAGCAACAAGGAACTGCTTATCAACGAGGATATCCGCGACAGAGAAGTGCGCGTGGTCGATGCTGACGGGAGCCAGCTTGGGATTCTGCCATTGAAGGAAGCGATGAATATTGCAATCCAGAAGAACTTGGATCTTGTGAAAATCGCTCCGCAGGCGCAGCCGCCGGTCTGCCGGATTATGGATTACGGCAAATATCGGTTTGAACAGGCCAAGCGTGACAAGGAAGCGAGAAAGAACCAGAAAATTATTGATATTAAAGAAGTGCGTCTGTCTCTCGGGATCGACACCAACGACTTTAATACCAAGGTTTCGCATGCCCAGAAGTTTCTGAAGGCAGGAAACAAGGTGAAAGTATCCATTCGGTTCCGCGGACGTGAAATGGCGCATCCCGAGATTGGCCGTGAGCTGATTAAGCGTTTCGCAGAGTCCTGTGCTGAATTTGGAAGCATCGACAAGCTGCCCAAAATGGAAGGCCGCAGCCTGGTAATGTTCATCTCATCCAAACCCGCTAAGTAAAAAAATCAGGGAGGTATATCCTAATGCCTAAAATTAAAACGCATACAGGTGCAAAAAAACGTTTCAACCTGACCAAGACGGGTAAGGTAAAACGTGCGCATGCATTCAAGTCCCACATTCTCACCAAGAAATCCACCAAGAGAAAAAGAGGTCTGCGCCAGGGCGCTTATGCCGACAAGACCAATGTTGCTGCAATCAAAAAGCTGATTCCTTATAAATAACACAATAGGCGGCAACGATTCAGCGGCCCATAACAGCGGCCCGCGCGAAGCGTTTGGGCTGTCTTGCATGGGCAGATCACGGATCTGCCCGGCACAGTGTTAACAGGAATGCTGCAGGACGTTTTAAAAACCCTATTCACGGAGGTATGAAAGATGGCTCGTATTAAGGGAGCAATGATGACCCGCAAAAGAAGAAATAAAGTTCTGAAACTGGCCAAGGGCTATTTCGGCGGCAAAAGCAAGCTGTTTAAAACCGCGAAACAGGCGGTTATGAAGTCCGGCCAGTATGCATATATCGGACGTAAACAGAAAAAGCGCAACTTCAGACAGCTCTGGATCACCCGTATTTCGGCTGCCTGCAAAATGAATGGAACCAACTATTCCACATTTATGAACGGCCTGAAAAAAGCCGGCGTAACCCTCAACCGCAAAATGCTCTCCGAGATCGCGATCAAGGACGAAAAGGCATTTGCATCGCTGGTGGAGACGGCGAAAGCCGCTCTCAAGTAAGAACATAACGAATGAAAACGCCCGTGTCTGAAAAGTGACCCGGGCGTATTTTTTCATCAATACCGTTTTAAAAGGAAAGGTATGCGAGTGGACATTTCGTTTTAAAACTGCATTGAAACGGGGCGGTGCCCGCCCCTG